>JACZKR010000319.1 GCA_014859945.1 Paracoccaceae bacterium
GGATCAGCTTGGTCATCGGGGCCTCCATCCGGCCCTGCCTTGCCCAGCTGCGGCGGCGTGTCAAGCGCCGGACAGTTGAACGGCGCTTCTGTCGCGGCTATGCCATGGCCATGGCACAGGACCTTCCCACCCCCGACCAAACGCTGAAAATCGGCACGCGCGGCAGCCCGCTGGCGCTGGCGCAGGCGCATGAAACCCGCGACCGTCTGGCATCGGCCTTTGCCCTTCCGGCGGAAGCGTTTGAAATCGTGGTGATCAAGGTCACCGGCGACCAGATTCAGGACCGCGCGCTGAAGGAAATCGGCGGCAAGGGCCTGTTTACGCGTGAGATCGAAGAGGCGCTTCTGGCCGGCGCCATCGACATCGCCGTGCATTCGATGAAGGACATGCCGACGCTGCAACCCGAAGGGCTGCTGATCGACTGCTATCTGCCGCGCGAGGATGTGCGCGACGCCTTCGTTTCAACCGCCTTCGCCACGCTGGACGATCTGCCGCAGGGTGCGGTGGTGGGGTCGTCCAGCCTGCGGCGGCGGGCGCAGCTCGCGCACCGGCGCCCCGACCTGCAGCTGGTCGAGTTTCGCGGCAACGTGCAGACCCGGCTGAAGAAGCTGGGTGACGGCGTGGCGGCGGCGACCTTTCTGGCCATGGCGGGGCTGAACCGGCTGGGCATGGCCGGTGTGGCGCGGTCGGCCATCGGGCCGGAACAGATGCTGCCCGCCGTGGCGCAGGGCGCGATCGGGGTGGAACGCCGGGCGGATGATGACCGCACGGCGGCGATGCTGGCGGCGATCCATGACGGCCCGACCGGCCTGCGCCTTGCGGCCGAGCGCAGCATGCTTCTGCACCTGGACGGGTCGTGCGAAACGCCGATTGCCGGGCTGGCCCTGCTGGAAGGCGACAGGCTGTGGCTGCGGGGCGAAATCCTGCGCCCCGACGGCACCCGCGTTCTGACGGGCGAGGCGCGTGGTCCGGCCGGTGACGGCGCCGCCATGGGCCGCGACCTTGCGGCCGAACTTCTGGGCCGCGCGGGGCCGGGCTTTTTCGACTGACCGGCCCCCGGCCGGCGGCGGAAGCGGGGGTTTCACACCCCCGCACCCCCGTGGGATATTTGTCGAGAGAGGATGGGGGCACGGAGGCGCGATGCCCCCGTCCGCTTTATCCCCGGACCATCGCCATGAAGGCGGGCCAGGCTTCGGGGTCGGCCACGGTCTTGTCGCGGCAGAAGGCGTTGCAGAAGCCCCAGCGGCGGCCGGCCATTTCCAGTACATGGGTCACCGGCTTGCCCGAATAGGGGCAGGCGGCGTTTTCGGCCGCCGTCCCCTCGACCGCATGCGCCGCGGGCGCCACCGGGCCGGGCCAGGGCCGGCGCGGCCAGTCGCGGCGGTAGAAGGGCTGGTCGGCGCCGTCCACCAGCCCCATCGCCCGCCAGCGCCGGAATGAAGGATGCGCCAGATGCGCCTGCACATACTCCATCGCCCGGGCCGAGACCGGCAGGTTGTAGGTGGCGATCCGGCTGGCCACCGGCGCGAAGAAGGCATCGGCCGCCGAATAGGCGCCGGCCAGCCAGACCTCCGCGCCCGTCTGCTGCCATGCCCAGGTCCAGATGGTTTCCAGCCGCGCCAGATCGGCCAGAACCTCGGCCGGCGGCTCGCAGGTGGTGTAGCTGACGCGCAGGTTCATCGGGCAATGGCTGCGCAGCGCGACAAAGCCCGCATGCATCTCGGCCGCCAGCACCCGCGCCACCGCCCGCGCCTTCGGATCGGCCGGCCAGAGGCCCGCCTCGGGGTGGCGGCTGGCCAGTTCTTCGGCAATGGCGATGGTCTCGGGCACCACCACGCCATCGGGGGTGCGCATGGTGGGGGCGGTCTTGCCGGGGAAGTAGTCTTTCAGCATTTCGGGCAGTTCGTCGGTATAAAGCCGCGCCCGATGTGTCCTTACCGGAATGCCGAAGGCGTCGAACAAGAGCCAGCCGCGCAGGCTCCACGATGAATAGGCGCGGTCGCCGATCACAAGATCATAGGTCATCAATGCTTCCCCTCTTTTCCCGCAGGCTAGACGGCGGGTTTCAGGGCGGAAAGTGATGATTTGTGGGGCGGCCCATCACGGGCGGTGATTGATCGCAAAAACCTCGGGCCGGGGGCCAAGGCGCAGGCAGGTCACCGACAGATTGTCGATGCGGTGGGCAAAGGCGGCTTCGGGCGCCAGCCCTTCGGCCAGTTGCAGGGCGGCCACGATAGGGCCGAAATGGGCGACCACGATCACCTCGGGCGCCAGCCCCTGCAACCGCTGCAAGGCGCCCCCGACGCGGCCGGCCAGCGCGTTCCAGCTTTCGCCGCCGGGGGGGCAGACCTCACCGGGGGTTTCCCAGAAGGCACGGATGCGGAGGGGATCTTCGGCCTCGATCTCGGCAAAGGCCCGCATCTCCCACGCGCCGAAATGCATCTCGCGGAGGTCGCGGTCATGTGGCAGGCGGGGCCGGCCGGGCAGGCAATCGGCCGTCGCCACGGCGCGCGACAGGTCGGATGAGATCACCGGCGCATCGCCCGGCAGATGGGCCGACAACCGGGCCAGCGCGGCCTGGTCCGACAGGTCGGCCGGCAGGTCGGTCCAGCCGACCATGGTTTTCGCATGGGTCGGCCCGTGGCGCACCAGCCAGAAGCGGGTCACGCCACCCCCCCGGGCATCCGCCCCTTAAGCACCATGGGCAGCCCGGCCATCACCCCCACCACCAGATCGGCCGCCGACGCGATCTGCTGGTTCAGCCGGCCCTGTTCATCGCGGAAGGCCCGCGCCAAAGCGTTTTCCGGCACGATGCCCCAGCCGACCTCGTTCGAGACCACGACGACCGGGCCGGGATGGGCGGCCAGCGCGGCCAGAAGCACGGCCACCTCATCCACGACCGGAGCTTCGGCCAGCATCACATTGGTCAGCCACAGCGTCGCGCAGTCGATCAGCACCGGCCCCGGCAGCCCAGCCAGCGCCCCGGCCAGATCGCGCGGCGCCTCGACCGTGGTCCAGCCAGTGCCGCGGTCTTCGCGGTGGCGGGCGATGCGGGCGGCCATCTCATCATCCCAGGCCTCGGCGGTGGCGATGTATGCGGGCACACCGCCGGCCGCCTGCACCAGACGCTCGGCCAGACGCGACTTGCCCGACCGCGCCCCGCCGACCACCAGCGTCAGCCGGGGAAATCCGCCTTCAGGAAGTGATCCGCTCAGGGCCCGGCTCCGTATGCAAGTCAGGGCCCGCAAGCCGGGCCGGTCAGGGGGATGGATGGCGCTGGACGGATATAGCGGCGAAACCCTGTCGCGCCAAGCGCGCGCGGCCGAACTTCTCAGCGCCGAGACGGAAACGGCGCTGGCGCTGGCCTGGCGCGACAGGGGCGACACCGCCGCCCTGCACCGGCTGGTGACTGCACATCTGCGGCTGGCCATTTCCATCGCCGCCCGCTTCCGCCGCTATGGCGCGCCGATGGGCGATCTGATCCAGGAGGCGAACCTTGGCCTGATGAAGGCCGCCGAAAAATTCGACCCCGACCGCGGCGTGCGCTTTTCGACCTATGCCGCCTGGTGGATCAAGGCGGCGGTGCAGGAATTCGTCATGCGCAACTGGTCGCTGGTGCGGACTGGCTCAACCTCGGGGCAGAAAGCGCTGTTCTTCAACCTGCGCCGGGTGCAGGCCAAGCTGGAGCGTGAGGCGCGCGAACGGGGCGAGACGCTCGATTCCCATCAGCTGCGCGCCCAGGTGGCCGCCGAAATCGGCGTGACGCTGGCCGAAGTGGCGCTGATGGAGGGGCGGCTTTCCGGCATGGATGCCTCGCTCAACGCGCCGCAGGGCGGTGACGAGGACGGTCGCGAATGGATCGACGTGCTGCCCGATGACCGCCAGACGGCGGTTCAGGTGGAAGAGGCCCATGACAATGCCCGCCTGCGCGACTGGCTGGTGCAGGCGCTGCAGGGCCTGTCGCGGCGCGAACGCTATATCGTCGCCGAACGCCGGCTGCGCGACGAACCCCGCACCCTCGAATCGCTGGGCACCGAGATGGGCCTGTCGAAGGAACGCATCCGTCAGCTTGAGGCCGCCGCCCATGCCAAGCTGCGCCGCGCCCTGCAGGGCCGCGGCCCCGAGGTGCAGCGTTTCCTTGGCTGAGCTTGTGTCGCGCGCGCTTGCCGCCTAAGTCTGGGCGACAGGTGGCGGAGAAAGCTGATGCTGAACGGCAAGCGCATCCTTCTGGTGATCGGCGGCGGCATCGCGGCCTACAAGGCGCTGTTGCTGATCCGGCTTCTGCGCGGCAGGGGGGCGGCGGTGACGCCGGTCCTGACCGCCGGGGGGGCCGAGTTCGTCACGCCGCTGTCGGTTTCGGCGCTGGCGGGCGAGAAGGTCTATCAGGCGCTTTTCGACCTGACGGATGAGGCCGAGATGGGCCATATCCAGCTGTCGCGCGTGGCCGACCTGATCGTGGTGGCGCCGGCCACCGCCGATCTGATGGCCAAGATGGCCACCGGCCGCGCCGACGATCTGGCCTCGACGCTGCTTCTGGCCACCGACACCCGGGTTCTGGTGGCGCCGGCGATGAATGTGCGGATGTGGCAGCACCCCGCCACCCAGCGCAACATCGCCACGCTGAAGGCTGATGGCGTCCTGTTCACCGGCCCGGATGAGGGCGAGATGGCCTGCGGCGAATACGGCCCCGGCCGTCTGGCCGAACCCGAAGTCATCCTTGCAGCGATCGAGGCGGCGCTGGCCGATGGCCCGCTCAAGGGGCGGCATGTGCTGGTAACCTCAGGCCCCACCCACGAACCCATTGATCCGGTGCGATATATCGCCAACCGTTCCTCGGGCGCGCAGGGCACGGCGCTGGCGGCGGCGCTGCGCAATCTGGGCGCGCGGGTGACCTTTGTCACCGGCCCGGCCACCGTGCCGCCGCCCGAAGGGGTCGATGTGGTGCGGGTCGAAACCGCGCGTCAGATGCTGGAGGCGGTTCAGGCGGCGCTGCCGGCCGACGCGGCGGTTATGGCGGCGGCAGTGGCCGACTGGCGGGTCGCCAATGCCGGCACGCAGAAGATGAAGAAAGACGGCTCTGGCCGCGCCCCCGCGCTGGAATTTGCCGAGAACCCCGACATTCTGGCAACGGTTTCAAAGGCTTCCGATCGGCCCCGGCTGGTGGTGGGCTTTGCCGCCGAGACCGAGAACGTGGTGGAACACGCCACCGCCAAACGCGCCCGCAAGGGCTGTGACTGGATCGTGGCCAATGACGTTTCGCCCGAAACCGGCATCATGGGCGGGTCGGAAAACGCCGTGGTCCTGATCACCGCCGAGGGGGCCGAGACCTGGCCGCGGCTGGCCAAGGATGAGGTGGCCCGGCGGCTGGCACAGCGGATCGCCGGGGCCTTGGCATGACGGCGCCCGCCATCCGCGTGGTCTGGGAGGATTGGGCCGACCGCGGCCTTCCCCTGCCCCGCTATGAAACCGCCGGCGCCGCCGGCGCCGATATCCGCGCCAACCTGCCGCCCGATCAGCGCGCCGCCGGGATCACCCTGCAACCCATGCAGCGCGTCGTGGTGCCGACGGGAATTCGCGTTGCGATTCCCGTGGGTTACGAGATGCAGATCCGCCCCCGCTCCGGCCTGGCGCTGAAACATGGGCTGAGCCTGCCGAACACGCCGGGCACCATCGACAGCGATTATCGCGGGCCCTTGGGGGTGCTGCTGGTGAACCTGGGGACCGAGGCGGTAACCCTGAACCACGGCGACCGGATTGCCCAGTGCATCATCGCGCCGGTGGTGCAGGCGGCCTATGATGTGGTTGATATCCTTGACGAAACCACCCGGGGCCATGGCGGCTTCGGGTCAACCGGGCAAAGCTGATGGCGGTGGCGGTCCTTGGTCTGGCGCTGCTGGCCCTGGGCAGGTGGCTGGGCCTGCCGTGGCGGCTGCGGCTGGGGGGGCTTGCGGCGCTGTGGCTGGCGGCCATTCTTGCCCATCTGGCCCTGCCCGAGGGCCATGCGCTGCGCGCCGCCATCGGCGGGCGGTTCAGGTTTCTGA
>JACZKR010000320.1 GCA_014859945.1 Paracoccaceae bacterium
GCGGTGCAGCCCCGCCGCATCGCCCACAGCCAGCCGCAGCACCAGCCGGGTTTCGCCCCGGTGAATGTCCAGCGGCGTGTCGGGGTGGCTGGCCTGCCACCCGGCCAGCTGCGCCTCGCTCGCCCGCACCGGGCGGCTCAGCACCAGCACCCAGGCGCCCCCGGTCTCTTCCGCCGTGAATTCCCCATCCAGCGCCGACAGCCGGCCATGCACCAGCCCGGCCTCGCGTTCCACCCCCGGAAAGCCCGCCGCGCGCAGGGCATCGGCCAGTGCGGCACTCATGGCCCCACCCCCACCGGCTCCGCCCTACGGGCGCGGCGCAACGCGCTTTCCGCCGCCAGCGGTTTGCGCATCATCACGAAACGCCCCGACAGCCCCAGCCCCGCGGCAAAGAACCACCGCCCGCTGATCCGCGTCAGCGCGGCATCGGCCACCCCGTCATAGATCAGGTCTTCCTGCGTAAACCCCAGGTATCGCTTGACAAAACGCAGCCCCCCGGCGCCGCGATGGCCCTCGAGCACCGCTTGCAGCAGCGCGCCCATGCCGGGGCGGAAGGTGTTCGGCTCTTCGGTCTGCCCGGAAATCAGACCCGCCTCCTCGACCAGATCGGCCTCAAACGGCACTGGCGGATCGCCCATCGGATAGTCATAGCGGCCCAGCCAGCGGCCGGTCAGGTCGGGAAAGGCGCCTGCCGTCACGCCACCAGCGCCTCGGCGCGTTTCAGGTCCACGCTGACCAGCTGGCTGACCCCCTGCTCGGCCATGGTCACGCCGAACAGCCGGTCCATCCGCGCCATCGTCACCGCGTGGTGGGTGATGATCAGGAACCGCGTATCGGTGCGCCGCGTCATCTCGTCCAACAGATCGCAGAACCGCGTCACGTTGGCATCGTCCAAGGGCGCGTCCACCTCGTCCAGCACACAGATCGGCGCCGGATTGGCCAGGAACACGCCAAAGATCAGCGCCAGCGCCGTCAGCGTCTGTTCGCCCCCCGACAGAAGCGACAGGGTCGACAGCCGCTTGCCCGGCGGCTGCGCCATGATCTCCAGCCCCGCCTCCAGCGGGTCGTCGGATTCCACCAGCACCAGCCGCGCCTCGCCCCCGCCGAAAAGATGGGTGAACAACTGGCCGAAATTGGCGTTCACCTGTTCAAAGGCGGTCAGAAGCCGCTCGCGCCCCTCGCGGTTCAGGCCCGAGATTCCGGCCCGCAGCTTGCGGATCGCCTCTTCCAGATCAACCTTTTCCCCCGCCAGCGCCTGATATTCAGCATCGACAGCCTTGGCATCTTCCTCGGCCCGCAGGTTTACCGCGCCCAGGGCCTCGCGCTGGCGTTTCAGGCGCTGCACCTCGATGTCCAGCGCCTCGGCGGGCGGCATGCGGTCGGGGTCCAGCCGCAGCGTGTCCATCAGTTCGCCGGGGCTGGCGCCCATTTCCTCGCGGATGCGTTCGACGGCATAGGCGGCGGTTTCGCGCGCGGCCTCGGCCCGCGCCTCGGCCCGCGC
>JACZKR010000321.1 GCA_014859945.1 Paracoccaceae bacterium
CGGAAGGAAGACGCAAGGAAGACGGAAAGAAGACGCCGTCTTCCCCGCCCTTACCCCCTTCTGGCGGTGACGGCGCGGATCAGCGCCAGCGCCGTCGCATCCGGTGCCTGCTCGATCCGGCGATAGTCGCGGGAATCCGGCGTGCGGGAAATAAGCTTCATTTCCCAAAGGGTTCGCCGGATGATCGCGGCATCGCCGAACAGGTGCCAGTGGTCCAGCCGGGCGCTGATCTCGCGCTCGGTCATCGCCTCACCCTTCGGCAGCCGCGCCCAAAGCGCCCAAAGCGCCAGCTTCTGCTGCGACGTCCGCCCCGGCCACCGCACCAGCCGCCCCGCCCCGTCGAACTGGCGCAGGGTCTGTTCCACGGCGGCCATGTCGGCGGTGGGCGCCGGGGCCTCAGGCCGTGCGGCGGCAGAGCCAACCGCCCGGAAATGCTGATAATTCCGGAACCCGGCTGCCCTTGCAACCATGTTCAGAAGCGAAAGGTGGCCCGGAAGGGCCGGTTCTGCCGCAAGCTGGCGGTGCAGGCTGCGGGCAAAGGCCGAGACATCCTCGACCGTCAGGGAAAGCGCATCGCGCGTCATGTCATCCTCACCGGCGCCTGGATTTCATCGCGAGTCACAGGCTTGGCGATCAGGCACCCTGAGGGGGACTGACGGCGGAAAAGGCAGGTCTAGCTGGCCTTTCGGCCCGGTGACGTCTGGGTGAACTGCCGACCCATGACGCCTTTTATCACCCGTGCGGGCAGCTTTCCAGATGGTCGTTCACCAGCCCCGAGGCCTGCATGAACGCGTAGGTGATCGTCGGGCCGCAGAAGTTGAAACCCTCTTTCTTCAAGGCCTTGGACAGCGCAGCCGATTCAGGCGTCTGGGCCGGAACCTCGGCCATCGACCGCGGGCGCGGCCGGGATGGCGGGGCGTGGCGCCAGATGAAGGGCACGAAACCGCCCTGCGACTCAAGCCGCAGAAAGGCCTGCGCGCCACGGATCGTGCCCTCGATCTTGCCGCGATGGCGGATGATGCGATCATCGGCCAGCAGGCGCAGCACCTCATCCTCGCCCCAGCCGGCGATGATTTCAGGGCGGAAACCGTGGAAGGCGGCGCGGAAACCTTCACGCCGGCGCAGGATGGTGATCCAGCTGAGCCCGGCCTGAAACCCTTCCAGAATAAGGCTTTCCCACAGCGCGCGGGCATCGCGCTCGGGCCGGCCCCATTCGGTGTCGTGATAGGCAACGTAAAGCGGGTCTTCGCCGCACCAGGGGCAACGCGCGGCGGGCGTCATCGGCAAGGGCATCGGCAAATCCTTCGAATGCAAGCGAACTGCCGGTTCTTTACCCGGTCTTTACCGCTGTGGCGACAGTCTGGCGAAGCGCCCCCCGCGGGCACCCTGCCGGAGGTTGGGATGAACGATCAGAGAACCGTCAAGCCCGACGCCGCGCCGGGCCTTGCCAGCCCGCTGGGCGTGGCCCTGTCCGAGATTGACCGCGCCACCCTGACGATGGTGCGCGAGGCGATCGACACGCGGCGCGTGCGGCTGGCCTGGCAGCCGGTGGTTCTGGCCAGCGATCCCGCGCGCATCGCCTTTCACGAAGGGCTGATCCGCGTACTTGATCCTTCGGGCAGGGTGATTCCCGCCCGCGACTTCATCGACGCGGTCGAGGCCCGCGACATCGGGCGAGAAATTGACTGTCTGGCGCTGGAAATCGGCCTGTCCACCCTTGCCCGCCATCCCGGCCTGCGGCTGTCGGTCAACATGTCGGCGCGGTCCATTGGCTATCCGCGCTGGATGCGGGTGCTGAAACGCGGGCTGACCGCCGGGCCAACGATTGGGGAACGGCTGATCCTGGAAATCACCGAAAGCTCGGCCATGCTGGTGCCCGAACTGGTCGTGGCCTTCATGGAGGATCTGCAGCGCCACGGCATCGCCTTTGCTCTGGACGATTTCGGATCAGGCTACACGGCGATCCGATATTTCAAGGACTTCTACTTTGACATCCTCAAGATCGACGGCCAGTTCGTGCGCAACATCCACGCCGATCCCGACAACGCGGCGCTGGCGGCGGCGATGATCTCGATCGCGCGGCACTTCCGCATGTTCAGCGTGGCCGAGGCGGTGGAACGGCCGGAAGAGGCGCGCACCCTTCAGGCCATGGGGGTTGACTGCCTGCAGGGCTTCCTGTTCGGGGCGGCCACGCTGAAACCCGACTTCACCGCTCAGGCCCCCTTGCGCAAGTCGGCCTGAGCGGGTTTGCTGGTCCTGCGGCAACGTGGCGGCGCGCAAAGCTTGCTTTTCGGCACTGCAGCGCCTAGGCCATGCTGCGGGGCGGCATCCACCGCCGGGGTTCAGTCGGGAGAGGGCGCGACACATGACGAACGTGGTAATCGTATCGGCGGGGCGGACCGCCGTCGGCAGCTTCAACGGCGCTTTCGCCGCAACTCCGGCCCATGATCTGGGTGCCGCGGTGATCGAGGCCGTGGTGGCCCGCGCCGGCATCGACAAGGCCGAAGTTTCGGAAACCATTCTGGGGCAGGTGCTGACCGCCGGTCAGGGCCAGAACCCGGCCCGTCAGGCCGCCATCAAGGCCGGTCTTGCCAAAGAGGCCAGCGCCTGGTCGATCAACCAGGTCTGCGGCTCGGGCCTGCGCTCGGTGGCGCTTGGCGCGCAGCATGTGCAGCTGGGCGATGCCGCCATCGTGGTGGCCGGCGGCCAGGAAAACATGAGCCTTTCGCCCCATGTCGCGCATCTGCGCGCCGGCTACAAGATGGGCGACGTGGGCTTCATCGACTCGATGATCCGCGACGGGCTGTGGGATGCCTTCAACGGCTATCACATGGGCCAGACCGCCGAAAACGTCGCCGCCCAGTGGCAGATCAGCCGCGAAGCGCAGGACGAATTCGCGCTGGCCAGCCAGAACAAGGCCGAAGCCGCCCAGAAGGCCGGCAAGTTCAAGGATGAGATCATCCCCTTCATCCTCAAGACCCGCAAGGGCGAGGTGACGGTGGACAGCGACGAATACATCCGCCACGGCGCCACGCTCGAATCGATGCAGAAGCTGCGCCCGGCTTTCACCAAGGACGGCTCGGTCACCGCCGGCAACGCCTCGGGCCTGAATGACGGCGCCGCGGCCGTTCTGCTGATGAGCGAGGAAGAAGCCGCCAAGCGCGGGCTGAAGCCGCTGGCGCGCATCGCCTCTTACGCGACCGCCGGGCTTGACCCCTCGATCATGGGCGTCGGGCCGATCTTCGCCAGCCGCAAGGCGCTGGACAAGGCGGGCTGGAAGGCGGCTGACCTTGATCTGGTCGAAGCGAACGAAGCCTTCGCCGCCCAGGCCTGCGCAGTGAACAAGGACATGGGCTGGGACCCCGCGCTGGTGAACGTCAACGGCGGCGCGATTGCCATCGGCCACCCGATCGGCGCCAGCGGCGCGCGCATTCTGAACACGCTGCTGTTCGAGATGGCCCGCCGCGACGCCAAGAAGGGCCTTGCGACGCTTTGCATCGGCGGCGGCATGGGCGTGGCCATGTGCATCGAACGGGCCTGAGACCGGCAGGATATTATGCCGCAGGTGCAAAATGGGCGCGCAACAAAGTTGCGCGCCCTGTTCATTTTGGGTAACAGGATTTCAAGGCCTATTTCACAGGAGGGTTGAATGGCACGAGTGGCATTGGTGACCGGCGGGTCGCGCGGGATCGGGGCTGCAATTTCGGTGGCGCTGAAGGCCGCGGGCTACAAGGTGGCCGCCAACTATGCGGGCAATGATGAGGCCGCGCGCGCCTTCACCGCGGAAACCGGCATTCCGACCTACAAATGGTCGGTCGCCGATTATGACGCCTGCAAGGCCGGCATCGCCCAGGTCGAGGCCGATCTTGGCCCGGTCGAGGTGCTGGTGAACAACGCCGGCATCACCCGCGACGCCATGTTCCACAAGATGACGCCGCAGCAGTGGAAAGAGGTGATCGACACCAACCTGTCGGGCCTGTTCAACATGACCCATCCGCTGTGGTCGGGCATGCGCGACCGCAAGTTCGGCCGCGTGATCTCGATCTCGTCGATCAACGGGCAGAAGGGTCAGGCCGGTCAGGCCAACTATTCGGCCGCGAAGTCGGGCGATCTGGGCTTCACCAAGGCGCTGGCCGCCGAAGGCGCGCGCGCCGGCATCACCGTGAACGCGATCTGCCCGGGCTACATCGCGACCGAGATGGTGAAGGCCATCGACGAAAAGGTGCTGAACGAACGGATCATCCCGCAGATCCCCGTCGGCCGCCTGGGTGAGCCGGAAGAGATCGCGCGCTGCGTGGTGTTCCTGGCGTCGGATGAGGCCGGGTTCATCACCGGCTCGACCATTTCGGCCAACGGCGGGCAGTTCGTGGTCTGACCGGTCACCGCAGCAGGACGCAAGGGGGCGGCTGTTGCCGCCCCCTTTGCATTCGCGCTAGTCTGCTGCCAGCAGCAGAAGGCCGTCCGCATGACCCAAGCCCCCCCGTTCAAGCTGGCGCCGGTCGGCGGCAAGTTCGATGTCGCGCGCATCATGCCCTGGGTGGCGCGCAACTATGGCGTCAGCCAGACCCGGCAACTGGCCGAGATGGCGCGGCTGGCCATTCCGCCCTACCGGATGACGCCCGACGAATATGTGCGCTATGCGCTGTTCCGCCCCGATCTGACGATGGAAGACAAGCGCCGCTTCGTGTCGGAACGCGCGGGCGTGGCGCTGAACATCCGCCTGTCACCGCCGCAGGCCAGGATGAGCGCGATTGCCGCCTTCAAGCATCGCAGCCGCTGGTATATCGGCGGCGCCGGCCTGCCCATGCCGGAAATCCGCGCGATCTTCCTGCCCGAAGGCCCGGCGGGCAACCTGCATCACCTGCCCGATGCCGCCGCGATTGCCGACTGGCTGCGCAGCGAAGGTGCGGTGCCCTGTTTCGGCAAGCCCGTGGACGGCACCTATTCGATCGGCGGGGCGGCGATCGTGGGGGTCGAGGATGCGGGCAAGACCCTGCGGCTGGGCAATGACACCACCATCGGGACCGAGGAATTCGCGGCCTCTGTCATCACCAATTTCCGCTCGGGCTATCTGTTTCAGCCGATCCTGCGGATGCATCCGGTTCTGGCGCCCTATTGCGGCACGGCGGCGGGCAGCATGCGGGTCGTCACCCTGTGGGGCGCCGGGGGGCCCGAGGTGCTGTATACCGGCTTCAAGCTGCCGCCGCAGGGCGGGATGGTCGATGGCCCGACCAGGGGCCATCCCAGCGCCTTTGGCGTGGTCGATCCGTCCAGCGGTCTGCTGGTGCGGTCGCAATACAACAATCGCATGAACCTTGAGGCGGTGACCCATGCCCCGGCAACCGGCCTGCCGCTGGAGGGGCTGGTGCTGCCCGACATGGCGGCGGCGCTGGCGCTGGCCTGTGCGGCGCACCGGCTGTTCCCGACCCATGGCATCTTTGGCGCCGATGTCATCCTGACCGATACCGGCCCGGTCCTGAACGAGATGAACATCAGCCCCACCCATTCGATCTATCAGCGCGGGGCCGACCGGGCGCTGATGAACCCCGATTTCGCCCCCCGTCTGCAGGAAGCCGAGCGTCTGGTGGCCGAACGGCTGGCGGCGCGGCGGCGGGTTTACTGACGGGCTTGCCCTTGGCCGGCGGAATTGCATGATGCCGCTTCTGCGAAGGAGGCGCGCATGACCCAGACCCGGGCGACGGCCATCGGCTTTACCGCCATTCTGATGTGGGCGCTGCTGGCGCTGCTGACCATCGGTTCGGCGCCGGTGCCGCCCTTTCTGCTGAATGCGCTGTGCTTTGGCATCGGCGGCGGTCTGGCGCTGATCTGGCTGGCGCTGGGTCCGGGGCTGGGGGTGCTGCGCGGCGTGTCGTGGAAGGTCTATGCCTTCGGCACGCTGGGGCTTTTCGGCTATCACGCGCTATATTTCAGCGCCTTCCGCATCGCGCCGGGGGCCGAGACCGGGCTGATTGCCTATCTCTGGCCGCTGTTCATCGTGCTGCTGTCCGGCCTGCTGCCGGGCGAACGCTTGGGCGGGCTGCATGTTGCAGGCGCGCTTCTGGCCTTTGCCGGGGCGGCGCTGATCCTGCTGTCACGCGGGAATACCGGGGCCGATCTGCCGGTCGCGGGGCTGGTGCTGGCCTTTCTGTGTGCGCTGGCATGGGCGGGTTATTCGGTGCTGTCGCGCCGGCTGGGCGCCGTTCCGACCGAGACGGTGACCGTCTATTGCCTTGCCACGGCGGCACTTTCGGTGCCGGCGCATCTGATGTTCGAAGAAACCGTCTGGCCCGCGACGCAGGGCGGCTGGCTGGCCGTGCTGGCGCTGGGGCTGGGGCCAGTGGGGGCCGCGTTCTTTACCTGGGATGTGGGTATGAAGAAAGGCGACATCCAGCTGCTGGGTGTCGCCTCTTATGCTGCGCCGCTGTTGTCAACGCTTGCACTGATTGCCGCCGGGCGGGCCGAGGCCACGCCCCTTCTGCTGGTGGCGGCGCTGATGATCACCGGCGGCGCGGCGATTGCCGCGCGCGCCAGCCTGCGGCCGGTCAGGCCTGCTGAAGACGGCTGATCTCTTCCTTGATCTTCAGTTTCATCTTTTTCCATTCCGCGATCTGAAGATCATCCGAGGCGGGGCTGCGTTGCGCCTGCTCGACCATCTCCGAAAGGTGTTCGTGCTTCTTCTTCAGCTCAGCGATATGGGAAGCGACAGTCATCGAATTCCTCCTCGTGGTTTGGACAGGTTCAGTGCACCACGGAAATTGAGTCGTGTCATCAGGTCTTCGCAGAACCGTTACCGAAGGTGGCAGCGTGCCGCAGGTTCAGGCGTCGAATTCGGCGGAAAGCGGCGCGGCCTGACGCAGGACGGCATTGGCGCGCAGGGTATAGCTTTCGCGGTCGCCGTCATGGGCGGCGCCCTGATGGATGACGAAGGGCGCCAGCAGGCGGAAGGCCCCCCGCCCGCCCTTGCGCGCCCGCAGGATGACGCGCAGGGCCGCGCGGCCTTCTCGCGCGGCCAAGGGCAGCACGGCGGCCGACCCCAGCCGGGGTGCCAGTGCGCCCAGAACCTCGGGCAGCCCATCGGCGCCGAAGATCATCG
>JACZKR010000322.1 GCA_014859945.1 Paracoccaceae bacterium
CCCCGGCAACCCGACCTTCAAGGAGACTGAAATGCTGACCACCATCACCGTCGCGGGCCATATCACCGCCCAGGGACCGAAGCTGAAGGAACATGCCGACGGCCGCGTCACCATCTCGACCGGGCTGCATCGGCTGACCGGCTGGCCGGTGGCCCGCGTGGTGCGCGGCGCCCTGTCGGCGCTGGCGCTGGCGGCGCTGGTGCTGGGCATGCCGCAGGGTGCGGCGCAGGCCGAAACGCTGCTGAACGTCAGCTATGACCCGACCCGCGAACTGTACCGCGACTTCAACGAAGCCTTCGCCAAGCATTGGGAGGCCGGGGGCAACGCCCCCGTCACCATCGAGACCAGCCATGGCGGGTCGGGCGCGCAGGCCCGCGCGGTGATCGACGGGCTGGCGGCGCAGGTCGTCACGCTGGCGCTGGCCTCGGACATCGACAAGATCGCGGTGGCGGGCAAGCTGCCGGCCGACTGGCAGGGCAAGCTGCCGCACAACTCTTCGCCCTATACCTCGACCATCGTGTTCCTGGTGCGTGAAGGCAACCCCAAGGGCATCAAGGACTGGGGCGATCTGGTGGGCGACGGGGTCGAGGTGATCACGCCGAACCCCAAGACCAGCGGCGGCGCGCGGTGGAACTACCTTGCCGCCTGGGCCTGGGCCGAAAAGAACGGGCAGGACCCGCAGGCCTTCTTGGGTGAACTCTTCAAACATGTCCCGGTGCTGGACTCGGGCGCCCGCGGCGCCACCACCACCTTTGCCCAACGCGGCATCGGCGATGTGCTGCTGGCATGGGAGAATGAGGCCTATCTGGCCCTGAAGGAACTGGGCGACGATCAGTTCGACATCGTCGTGCCCTCGGTCTCGGTTCTGGCCGAACCGCCGGTGGCGCTGGTCGAAGGCAACATCAAGACCGATGAAGAACGCAAGCTTGCCTCGGCCTATCTGGACTACCTCTACAGCCCCGAAGGGCAGGCCATCGCCTTCAAGCACTTCTACCGCGCCTGGGATGCCTCTGCCGCCAACCCCGAGGATGTGGCCCGCTTCCCCAAGCTTGAACTGGTCGACATCGCCCATTTCGGCGGCTGGGCCAAGGTGCAGCCCGAACATTTCGGCGACGGCGGCATCTTCGACCAGATCTACGTCGCGAAGTGAGGTGATCTGATGGGCAGACCCCTGATCCACCGATCCCCGATGCCCGGCCTGGGCCTGTCGATGGGGATCACCCTGACCATGCTGTCCCTTGTGGTTCTTCTGCCCATCGGCGCCCTTCTTGTGAAGGGCGCCGGCTTCGGCATCGGCAACATCTGGGAGACGGTGAACCGCGAACGGGTCTGGGCGGCCCTGTTCCTGTCATTCCGGCTGTCGTTCTTCGCGGCCCTGTTCAACCTTGTCTTCGGCGTGCTGCTGGCCTGGGTGCTGGTGCGCTACCGCTTCCCCGGCCGGCGCATTCTGGATGCGGCCGTTGATCTGCCCTTTGCCCTTCCGACCGCCGTGGCGGGCATCGCCCTGACCGCGCTTTACGCCCCGAACGGGGCTTTCGGCGCGCTGGCCAAGGAAATCGGCTGGAAGATCGCCTACAGCCAATGGGGCATCTTCATCGCGCTGGTCTTCGTGGGCCTGCCCTTCGTCACCCGCACCGTTCAGCCCGTGGTCGAAGAGATCGACCGTGAGGTCGAAGAAGCCTCGGCCACGCTGGGCGCAAACCGGCTGCACACCCTGATCCATGTGATCCTGCCGATGCTGACACCGGCGGCGCTGACGGGCTTTGCGCTGTCGCTGGCGCGCGCCGTGGGCGAATACGGCAGCGTCATCTTCATCGCCGGGAACATCCCGCTGGTGACCGAGATCGCGCCCCTGCTGATCGTGATCCAGCTGGAAGAGTTCAACTATGACGCGGCCGCCGCCATCGGCATCGCCATGCTGGTGATCAGCTTTGCGATGCTTCTGGCGATCAACCTCATCCAGGTCTGGAGCCGCCGGAGGATCGGATATGTCTGACGCAAGCCTGCCGCGGTTCCGCAGCGTGACCACTGAAACCCCGCTGGCCCGGCTGGTGCTGATCGGGCTGGCGGCGGGGGGCGTGGCGCTGCTGGTCTTCGCCCCGCTGATCGCCGTCTTTGCCGAGGCGCTGGCCAAGGGCTGGATGGCGGCCCTTGAAAGCCTTGGCAACCGCGATGCGCGCTCGGCCATAAAGCTGACGCTGATCATCGCGGCCATCGCCGTGCCGCTGAACGTGGCCTTCGGCATTGCCGCCGCATGGTTCATCACCAAGTTCGACTTCCGCGGCAAGGCCTTCCTGATCACGCTGATCGACCTGCCGTTTTCGGTCTCGCCCGTGGTGGCCGGACTGTGCATCGTGCTGATGTTCGGCACCAACAGCCTTGTCGGTGGCTGGCTGGTGGCCAATGGCTGGCCCATCGTCTTTGCCCTTCCCGGCATCGCGCTGGCCACCATGTTCGTCACCTTCCCCTTCGTCGCGCGCGAACTGATCCCGGTGATGATCGAGCAGGGCCGGGCCGAGGAGGAAGCCGCGCTGACCCTTGGCGCCGGCGGCTGGCGGACCTTCTGGACCGTGACCCTGCCCAACATCCGCTGGGCGCTGCTCTATGGCGTCCTTCTGTGCAACGCCCGCGCGATGGGTGAATTCGGGGCGGTGGCCGTGGTGTCGGGCAAGATCCGTGGCCAGACCGCCACCATGCCGATCACCATCGAGATGCTTTACAACGAATATCTCTCGGTCGCCGCCTTTTCGATGGCGGCGGTGCTGACGGCGCTGGCCCTGATCACGCTGCTTCTGAAGACCGCCCTTGAAATCCGCCATGCCGATGCGCTTGCCGCAACCCACCGCCATTAGGAGGCGCCCCATGCATATCGAGATCGACGAAATCTCAAAGGAATTCGGCACCACCGCCGCGCTGCATCCGGTGTCGCTGGCCATCCCCTCGGGGGCGCTGGTGGCGCTTTTGGGGCCGTCTGGGTCGGGCAAGACCACACTTCTGCGCATTCTGGGCGGGCTGGAGTTTCCGTCCTCGGGCCGGGTGCGGTTTGATGGGCAGGATGCCACTGGCCTCAGCGTGCAGGACCGGCGGGCGGGCTTCGTGTTCCAGTCCTACGCGCTGTTCCGGCACATGACGGTGTTTGAAAACATCGCCTATGGACTGAAGGCGCGGCCCCGCGCCACCCGCCCCGCCCGGGCCGAGATCGCCCGTCGCGTCGGCAAGCTCTTGGACCTGATCCAGCTGCCCGACATCGGCGCGCGCTTTCCCAGTCAGCTGTCGGGCGGTCAGCGGCAGCGCGTGGCGCTGGCCCGCGCGCTGGCGATCGAGCCGCGGATGCTGCTTCTGGACGAACCCTTCGGCGCGCTGGATGCCAAGGTCCGCAAGGAGTTGCGGCAGGGGCTGCGCGACATCCATGACGAAACCGGGCTGACCACGGTCTTCGTGACCCATGATCAGGAAGAGGCAATGGAGCTGGCCGATCTGGTCGTGGTCATGTCGATGGGCCGGATCGAGCAGATCGGCAAACCCGCCGACATCCGCGCCCGCCCCGCCACCCCCTTCGTGCGCAGCTTCATCAGCGCCTGAACGGGGGCATCCACGGGCGGAAAAGGAAACGCGCCGCGTTTCCCCGCCCGTCGCGCGCCGGTACGACATGACCGTTGGCCAGAAGCCAAGAC
>JACZKR010000323.1 GCA_014859945.1 Paracoccaceae bacterium
CCGTAGTGCCGGGCCAGATCGGCCGCCGCCGCCTCACCGCAATGGCGGATGCCAAGGGCAAAGATCAGCCGGTCCAGCGCGATGCTGCGCCGCGCCTCGATGGCGGCGAAAAGCTTTGCCACCGAGGTTTCGCCGAACCCATCACGGTTCTTCAGCTTTTTCAGCGGGTTGGCCGCATCGCGTTCGGCAAGCGTGAAAATGTCGGCCGGCGTCTTCACCGCCAGATCGGCATCGTTGAAGAACAACTCGACCTGTTTGGCGCCCAGCCCTTCGATGTCGAAGGCGCCGCGGCTGACAAAATGGCGCAGCCTTTCATAGGCCTGCGCCGGGCAAATCAGGCCGCCGGTGCAGCGGCGGACCGAATCGCCCTCTTCCCGCACGGCGGGGCTGCCACATTCGGGGCAGATCTCCGGGAAGACAAAAGGCACGGCGCCGGCAGGGCGCTGCGCAAGGTCGACATCGGCGACCTTCGGGATCACGTCGCCCGCGCGATAGACCTGCACCCAGTCGCCGACGCGGATATCCTTGCCGTTCCCGTTTTCGTCGGGGCGGATCGGTGCCCCGGTCGAGGCGCGGCCGGCAATGTAATCCTCATTGTGCAGCGTGGCGTTTGACACGACCACGCCGCCGACCGTGACCGGCGCCAGCCGTGCCACCGGCGACAGCGCCCCGGTGCGGCCAACCTGGATGTCGATGGCCTCCAGCCGCGTCCAGGCCAGCTCGGCCGGGAATTTGTGCGCGATGGCCCAGCGCGGGGTGTTGGACCGGAAGCCCAGCCGCGCCTGCAGCGCGAGGTCGTCCACCTTGTAGACCACCCCGTCGATATCATAGCCCAGCGTGGCGCGCTGCGCCTCGATCCGGCGGTAATGGGCCAGCATCTGTGCCGGTCCGTCGCAAAGGACGGTCAGCGGATTCGTCTGAAATCCCATGGCGTTGAGACGCGCAATTGAACCAAGTTGTGAAGGTGCCAGCGGCTCGGACAGGGCGCCCCAGGCATAGGCGAAAAAGCGCAGCGGACGGGCGGCGGTGATCGTGGCGTCCAGCTGGCGCAGGCTGCCGGCGGCGGCGTTGCGGGGGTTGGCAAACAGCCGGTCGCCGCGTTCGGCCTGCCGGGCGTTCAGCGCGGCAAAGTCGGCGTGGCTCATGTAAACCTCGCCCCGCACCTCCATCACCGCGGGGGCACCTTTGACGCGCTGCGGAATGTCGGCGATGGTGCGGGCGTTGTCGGTGACATTTTCCCCCGTCTCGCCATCGCCGCGGGTGGCGGCCTGCACCAGCACCCCGGCCTCATAGCGCAAGGACAGTGACAGACCGTCGATCTTGGGCTCGGCGGTGTAGTTCAGGCTGCCCGCGTGGTTCAGATAGCGCCTGACCCGGTCGTCGAAATCGCTGACATCGCTGTCCTCGAAAGCATTCTCAAGGCTCAGCATCGGGACGGCATGGGTCACCTTGCCGAAGCCATCGGCCACCGCCGCCCCCACCTGATCCGAAGGCGAATCGGCGCGTTTCAGCGCGGGAAAGGCCGCCTCGATCGCGGCGTTGCGCCGCTTCAGCGCGTCATAGCCGGCGTCCGAAATCTCGGGCGCATCCAGCGTGTGATAGGCGCGGTTGGCCCGGCCGATGGCTTCGGCCAGCGCCGCCAGTTCGGCGCGCGCTTCGGCCTCGGTCAGCTGATCGACTGGTTTCTCGGCCATGGCCACCCCCCGTTTGGCTTCCGAAACTAGGGGGCGGCGATGCCGGGGGCAAGTCAGGCCGTGGCAGGTCAGGCGGTCGCGGCGATGCGGGTGGCGGGGCCGGGATCGCGCAGCACATAGCCGCGGCCCCAGACCGTCTCGATATAGTTCTGGCCGCCCGTCGCCTCGGCCAGCTTCTTGCGCAGCTTGCAGATGAAGACGTCGATGATCTTCAGTTCCGGTTCGTCCATGCCGCCGTAAAGGTGGTTCAGGAACATCTCTTTGGTCAGCGTCGTGCCCTTGCGCAAGCTCAGCAGCTCAAGCATCTGGTATTCCTTGCCGGTCAGATGCACGGGCTTGCCGCCGACATCGACCGTCTTGGCATCTAGGTTCACATTCACCGCGCCCGTGCGGATGACCGACTGGCTGTGGCCCTTGGACCGGCGGATGATCGCGTGGATGCGCGCCACCAGTTCCTCACGGTGGAAGGGCTTGGTCAGGTAATCATCGGCGCCGAAGCCGAAGCCCTTGATCTTGTTTTCGGTATCGTCGTTCCCCGACAGGATCAGGATGGGGGTTTCGATCCGGGCAAGGCGCAGTTGACGCAGAACCTCATGCCCCGACATGTCGGGCAGGTTCAGGTCCAGAAGGATCAGGTCGTAGTCATAAAGCTTTGCCAGATCGATCCCGTCTTCGCCCATGTCGGTGCAATAGACGTTCAGGTTGGCATGGGTCAGCATCAGTTCGATGCTGCGCGATGTTGTTGGGTCATCCTCGACCAGCAGGATCCGCATCTGTCAAAGCTCCGTCAGTAAACCATGGCGTTAACTCTGGCCGTCAATGGTTAACCCTAGGTTACTCTGCCGGAACGAAACCAGAAAACAATTTAAAGTTGTCGGTATTTCTGCAAAGTTGTCACCCGCAGGGCCTTTTCGCCGTGGCGTTCCACCGCCTGCCGCCACAGGCCGAACTCTTCTTCCGACAGGTCATAGCGTTCCTGCGCCTCGGCCTGGGAAATCAGGCCGTGAATCACCGCCTTGACCACAACGGCCTTGCGGCTGGCCACCCAGCGCCGCGTTTCGGGCGGCGGCAGATCGGCGCGGGTCAGGATGCTGCCGTCGGGCAGCGTCACCTGACGCGGGCCGTCAACACGTTTGAGATACATGGCACTCCCCTTTTCCGTGCCGCGATCCTGACGGAACGTCCTTAAGCAAGGGTGAAGCCGGGGGTTGAGAGTAGGTGGCATTTTCCTATATTGCGGCACAACAGCCGGAACCCCCAAAATGCTTGACCAGCCCCTGAACTCGCTTGGCCTGCCCAAGGCCCCCGCCGATACGCGCGTTGTCGTCGCGATGTCGGGGGGTGTCGATTCCTCGGTCGTGGCCGCGATGCTGGCCGAGGAAGGCTATGATGTGGTGGGCGTGACGCTGCAGCTTTACGACCACGGGGCGGCGCTGGCGAAAAAGGGCGCCTGCTGCGCGGGCCGCGACATCCATGACGCCCGCCGGGTGGCCGAGACGATGGGCTTTCCCCATTACGTCCTCGACTACGAAAACACCTTCCGCGAGGCGGTGATCGAGGAATTTGCCGACGCCTATCTGGCAGGGGCAACGCCGGTGCCCTGCATCCGCTGCAACGAACGGGTGAAGTTCAAGGACCTGCTGGCCACCGCGCGCGACCTGAACGCCGACTGCATGGCGACCGGGCATTATATTCAGCGCAAGATGGGGGTTGCGGGGCCGGAACTGCACTGCGCCGCCGATGCGCGGCGCGACCAGAGCTATTTCCTGTTCTCGACCACGCCGGAGCAGCTGGATTACCTGCGCTTTCCGCTGGGTCATCTGCAATCCAAGGCCGAAACCCGGGCGCTGGCCGCGAAATACGGGCTGCCGGTGGCCGACAAGCCCGACAGCCAGGACATCTGCTTTGTGCCGAACGGCAATTATGCGGCGGTGATCGAAAAGCTGCGCCCCGGCGCGGCCGATCCGGGCGAGATTGTCGATCTGGACGGCAATGCGCTTGGCACCCACCGCGGGGTGATCCATTACACCATCGGCCAGCGCAAAGGGCTGGGCATCGGCGGGCTGGGAGAGCCGCTGTATGTCGTCCGGCTGGACCCTGATGCGCGCCGGGTGATCGTCGGGCCGAAGGAGGCGCTTTCGACCCGCGTGGTGCCGGTGCGCGAAATCAACTGGCTGGGCGATGCGCCCCTGACCTCGGCCGCCGAATGGCATGTCGCGGTGAAGGTGCGGTCAACCCG
>JACZKR010000324.1 GCA_014859945.1 Paracoccaceae bacterium
GGACTTGGCCTCGGGCTCGGGCGGGCGGGTTGCGGTGGGGGTTCTGGTCTCGGCCGCCGTGACCATCCTGCCCACGGCCATCGCCGCCGTGCGGGCGCGCCGGCCCAATCTGGCGGTGAAGGTGATCGAAGGCACCAATGACGTGCTGATGCCGCTTCTGCGCGCCGGAGAGCTGGATCTGGTCATCGGCCGCCTGCCCGCCTTTTCGCCCGGCAGCGGCATTTCCGAAGAACCGCTGTGCGATGACTTCGCCCGGATCGTGGTGCGCGCCGGCCATCCCCTGCTGTCGCGCCCGGGCCTGACGCTGGCCGATCTGATGGACTGTCCGTGGATATTGCCGCGGCAGGAAACCAGCCTGCGCCGCCAGATTGACGAGGGGTTCCGGCAGGCCGGTCTGCGCCCGCCCGCCAATATCGTCGAATCGGTGTCGATCCTGACCAACCGCGCGCTGGTGCTGCGCGCCGATTATCTGGCGGTCTGGCCGGTGCAGCTGGCCCGGTTCGAAGCCGATCTGGGTCTGGTCCGCGCGCTGGACATCGCCTTGCCCACCACGCACCGGCCCATCGGCATTTCCACCCGCCGCGAGGGGCGCCTTTCGCCCGCCGCCGAAACCCTGATCGGCGCGCTGCGGCAGGCCGCGACGGCCGAGGTCTAGCGGACCGAAGCACGCGCCGGGGTGGCGCCTGCGGCAAACCATCCTCTTAACAGTCGGTTAGGGAACTTCGGTCTATCTTTGTTCCGTCCACGAACGGAGATCGCGATGGCCCTTGCCGAAGCCCTGCCGGAAACCGCGCCGCGCGCCTCACGCAAGCCGCTGATCATCGGTCTGGTCGCGGCGCTGATTCTGGGGCTTGGCGGGTTCTATGTGGTCTGGTCGGGGCTGCTGTTCGGGCATTCTACTGAAGAACACGCCGCCGATGTCGCGCCCCTGCCCGACATTGCCTTTGTCCCGGTGCAGCCGCTGACCATCTCGCTGGGGCAGGGCGGAACCGAACGGCATCTGCGCTTCACCGCCCAGATCGAGGTGGCGGGCGCCCATGCCGAAGAGGTGACGCTGCTTCTGCCGCGCATCGTCGATGTGATGAACGGCTACCTGCGCGCGCTGGACGCGGCCGAACTGGAAAACCCTGCCGCGCTGGTGCGGCTGCGGGCGCAGATGCTGCGCCGCATCCAGATCGTCACGGGGGACGGGCGGGTACGCGACCTTCTGATCACCGAATTCGTGCTGAACTGAGGGAAGCCGATGGAACTGATCGCCGATGTTCTGCTTGCCGCCGGCGCCTTCGGGGCAGCCATCTACTGCTATATCCTCGCGCTGCGGCTGCGGCAGTTCCAGACGCTGGAAAGCGGGATGGGCGGGGCGATTGCCGTGCTTTCGGCGCAGGTCGATGACATGACAAAGGCGCTGGAAAAGGCGCGCGGGGCCGCCAGCGGCTCGGCCGCCGGGCTTGAGGCGCTGACGGCGCGGGCCGAGGCGGTGTCCTCGCGGCTGGAG
>JACZKR010000325.1 GCA_014859945.1 Paracoccaceae bacterium
CGGCGGCGTTGCGCGCCCCGCCCCCCGCCTTGATCGCCACCTTTGCCGCGCCGGCAATGGCGCGGGCGGCCTCGGCCAGCGCGCGGTCATCCGCGGGGGCCAGCACCGGGAAGGCGGGCCGCACCGGCAGCGCATCCAGCCGCAGGGTCACCGGCGATTCCTGGGTGTTCAGCGGCATGTTCATGTAGAACGGTCCGGGCCGCCACGGATGGAACACCGCCGACGCGCCCTTGCGCAGCCCGTCGCGCAGCGCGCCGGGGCTGTGCAGCGTATAGGACGCCCCCATCAGCGCGGTCATCTGGGCGAAAGTGCCCTGCACCGGCCGGGGGATCTGCTGCATGTTGTAGCCTTCGCCGTGGGTCGTCTCGTCGCCGTAAAGGTGCCAGACGCCGACGCCGTTCGAACTGGCCACAAGTGAGGCCGACAGCGCCTGCAGCGCCCCCGGCCCGATCGAGGTGACAACCGCCGGCACCTCGCCATAGACCCAGGACATGGCGGTTGCGGCGTGGGCCATCTCGATTTCATTGCGGAACTGCCAGCAGCGGATCAGGCCCGCGGCCTCATACGCGCGCATCACATCGGCCAGCGCGGTCGAGCCGTGGCCGAAGATCGCCAGATACCGCGTCACCCCCTGCCGCATCAGACCAAGGATCAGCGCCTCGACCAGCGGCAGGGTCACCGTGGCCCCGCCTTCGCCCGAAGCGACAAGCGCCTGCAAGCCGCCGGCCCGGGCCAGATAGGCGGCCCGCGCGCCCGGCGTGGCAAGTTCGGCGAAAAGCTGCGGTCCTGCGTTCATCGTTCCGCCCCCCGTCAGCTGGCCAGCCGGATCGTCCGGCCTTCGCGGGCCGATTGTTCGGCCGCAAGCGCAAAGCGCAGCACCTGCCGCCCCTCGGCCGCCGTCAGCACCGGCGCGCCGCCGGTCTTCAGGGCGTGGATGTAGTGGCGGGTGGATTGGATGAAGCTGTGTTCCCACCCGGTCGGCACGTCATAGGTGGTAAGCGCGCCCTCGCGGTAAAGGGTGACCGGCGGCGTCGCCCCCAGCCGGCCGTGGCCACCGTTGATGAAGATCACCCCCGCCGTGCCCGTGATCTCGACCCGGTCATCCTGGGCGTAATGCTGCGTCATCAGCTCCATCTCGGGCGAATAGACGATTTCAAGGTTGCCGACGCGGTTGCCGGGAAAGCGGAAGGACACCATCGACTGCGCGTCGAAACGGATGCCGCCCGGCCCCTCGCAATCACCGATGAAGGCGTGGACCTCTTCGGGATTGCCCATGAAATGCCAGGCCAGCGCGAATTTGTGGTGCCCGTCGTCAAAGACCAGCGGCCCGCCCCCGGCATGGCCCTTTTCCTGCCGCCAGGCGTTGGCCGCGGCCGGCACCTCCCATGCGGTGGCACTGCGGGCGGGGTTCGACTTGATGCGGATCGACAGGGGGGTACCGATGGCGCCCGCGTCGATCAGCGCGCGGGCCTTCATCACCGGGGGGTAGAAGATGAAATTCTCAAAAATCTTCACCGGGCGGTCATGGGCCTCGGCCGCAGCGACCAGCCGGTCGGCTTCGTCCATGTCCAGGCACATCGGCTTTTGCAGGCTGATGATCTTGCCCGCCGCCATGGCCTTCAGCGCCACCGGCAGGTGCAGGTGATGGGGCAGCAGGATTTCGACCAGATCAACCTCGGGCCGTGCCAGAAAGGCGTCGATATCGTCGTCGATGGCAACGCCGGGAATGCCCCAGGCCTGCGCCTTTTCATGTGCCTGGGCGGTGTTGCTGTCGCACAGCGCCACGATCCGCGCATCGGGATTCTGCAGGTATTCGATGGCGTGCAGGTCCGAGATTCGGCCCGCGCCGATCAGTCCGACGCGCAGGGACGTGGTGGTCATTCCAGGGGTTCCTTCTGCAATCCGCCCAGTCCGGCGGCGGCCACGATGCGGCCAAGTTCATGCAAGCGGGCATCGGTGACGCGGACCGAAGGCCCCGAGACGCCGATGGCGGCGATCATCACCCCCGCCTCGTCATAGATCGGCCGGGCGACACAGCGGATGCCCGGCGCAAATTCCTCATCATCGACCGAATAGCCCCGGGCGCGCGTCCGCTCGATCTCATCGGCCAGCGCGCGGCGGGTCGTCAGGGTGCGCGCGGTGAAGGCGGGCTGCTCGGCCGGCATCCGGGCGCGGCCGAAGCTGAGGAAGGCCTTGCCCAGCGCGGTGCAATGCAGGGGCGACAGGGCGCCGATCGGATGATCGACCTTCAGGGGCAGCGGGGAATCGACCTTGTCGATGTACCAGACCCGCGAACCCACCAGCACTGCCATATGCGCACATTCGCCGGTGTCGGCCACCAGCGCCTCAAGCGTGGCACGCCAGCTTTCCTTGACCGCGACAATCTCTTCCAGCGTGTGTTCGGTCCGCGCGGCGCCGGACAGCCGCGCGCTGGGGCGATAACGCCGGCTGTCGTCCTGCACCGCATAGCCGGCGGCGACCAGCGTCTTCAGCAGATGCGCGGCGTTCGACTTGTCCACCCCCAGCGCCTCGGCCACATCGGTCAGCCGGACGGCGTCGGGCTGGCTGGCCATATAGGTCAGGGCCTCAAGTCCACGGGTCAGGGATTGCAGCAGGCGCATGGGGCGGGCTCCGGTCACTTTGGGTTCCATTTGCGCTATGCTAAACAGATAGTTTGACATAGCGCAACATTCCCTTCCCATCGCTTGGCTTGTGGCGCTTGTTCCCGCATTTCGATGCGATATGCAACACTTTTTGTTGACATGACGGCAATTCTTGGCAATCAAGGGGAAGACGGCAAGGAAAAGTGCCGCATGTTTAAACTTCCCGGGAGGATGAGATGAATCAGATCAGTCGGCGCGGCGTGTTGCTGGGCTCGCTTGCCATCCCGCTTCTGAGCATGGGCCGCATGGCCTGGGCGCAGGCGGGCGAAGTCACGATCAGCCACTATTTCACCGGCGAGCTGGGGCTGAAGGCCTTCAACGAACAGGTGGCCAAGTTCACCGCGGCCACCGGCATCGCCATGAAGGAAAGCCCCGTCGGGCATGAGGATTTCAAGACCGATATCCTGGTGCGCGCCGCCGGCAACAGCCTGCCCGATGTCTTCAGCTACTGGGCCGGGGCACGGGTGCAGTTCATCGTCGATTCGAACGCCCTGCATCCGATTGATGAGATGTGGGCGGCGAACGGCCTTGATGCGGTGATCGCCAAGCCCGTGGCCGACAGCGCCACGCTGTATAACGGCAAGCGCTATCTGGTGCCCTTCAACTACCACTACGCCGGCATGTTCTATAACGTGAAGGTGCTGACCGATGCCGGGATGACCGCCCCGCCCGCGACCTGGGAGGAGTTCCTGGCGCTGTGCGAGGCGCTGAAGGCCAAGGGCGTGGCCCCGATCGCGCTGGGGTCGAAGAACCGCTGGCCGGCGCAGTTCTGGTTCGACTACCTGCTGCTGCGCACCGCCGGGCCGGACTACCGCGCGCGGCTGATGGCGGGCGAGGCGAAATATTCCGACCCCGAAGTCGCGGCCGCTCTGGCGATGTGGAAAGACCTCTTCGACAAGGGCTATTTCGTCGAGAACGCCAATGCCGACGACTGGACCGACGCCTCGGACAAGGTGGCGCGCGGCGAGGCGGCAATGACGCTGATGGGCACCTGGATCACCGGCTACTGGAACGGCAACGGGCTGGTTCCGGGTCAGGACTACGACTTCTTCGCCTTCCCGAAGATCGCCGACGGCGTTGCCAATGCCGCGGTCGGCCCGGTGGACGGGCTGGTGATTGCCGCCAATGCCGCCAATGCCGCGGGGGCCGAACAGTTCCTGTCCTTCATGGTCTCGGACGCCGGGGTGCAGGCGGCCTGGGCCAATGCGCAGGGTGCGCTGTCGGCCAACGTCAACGTGGACCCGGCCAGCTACAACGTGGTGATGCAGAAGGCCGCCGCGACCGTGGCAGCGGCCGAGGCCTTTGCCTTCAACTATGACCTTGCCACCCCGCCTCCGGTGGCCGAGGTGGGTCTGTCGATGTTCACCCGCTTCATCGACGACCCTTCGCAGGCCGATGCCATTCTGGCGCAGGTTGCAGCCGACGCCGAAGCCGCCTTCAAGGAATGACCGGAAGACCCCGGGCCGCCGCAATGCCGGCGGCCCGGGCTGCCTGCGGGAAAGGGACTGATGGAACAACACAACCGCTTCTGGCGCATTGCGCTTTTGTCCCTGCCCCTGGGGGTGTTCGGGCTATTCGTGATCTGGCCCCTGTTCAGCTCCTTCTACTACAGCTTCACCGACTGGAACGGCTTTGACGCCAATTACAGCTATGTGGGCTTTGACAACTTCGCCAAGATCGCCACCGACCGGTTGTTCCTGCAGGCTGCGGTCAACACCACGATCTGGATGATCGCCGCCATCGTGCTGCCGACGGCGCTGGGGCTGATGCTGGCGCTGCTGCTGGATTCCCGCGTGGCGGGGGCGCGGGTGTTCAAGAGCATCTTCTACCTGCCGATCTGCCTTTCGGCGGTGATCGTCGGGCAGATCTGGACCTGGATCTATCAGCCGGACTGGGGCCTTCTGAACACCGTCATCACCCAGGTGACCGGCGAGAAATTCAAATACGCCTGGCTGGCCAAGCCCGACACCGCGCTGTGGTCGGTGATCGTCGCCTGGTCCTGGCAGCAGACCGGCCTTTCCATGGTGATCTATCTGGCCGGCCTGACCGCCATTCCCGGCGATCTGCTGGAGGTCTGCGAGATCGAGGGCGCATCGCCCTGGCAGCGCTTCCGCCGGGTGGTGCTGCCGCTTCTGGCACCGTCAACCGTGGTTGTCGTGGCGCTTTCGGTGATCAACTCACTGAAAGGGTTCGACATTCTTTACATCATGACCGGCGGCGGGCCGTTCAACAGCTCGGACACGCTGGCCATGCACATGTACAACGAAAGCTTCAAGAAATACCTGATGGGCTACGGTTCGGCGATTTCGGTCGTGCTGTTCCTGATCGCGCTGGCGATCATCGGGCTTTACTTCCGGCAGTTGCGCAAGGTGGACCGGATCTATGGCTGACACCCTGCCCCGGACCCGCTTCAACCCCTGGCCCGCGACGGTCTTTACCGTGCTGTGCGTGCTGGCGGTGCTGTTCCTGCTGCCCACGGTCGGCGTGCTGCTGTCGTCCATCAAGACCACGCGCGAGATTTCGATGGGTCAGTTGTGGTCGGCCCCGGCCAGCCTGTTCCTTGGCAACTTTACCGAAGTCCTGGGCAACCCGGCCGTCCACCGCTATTTCCTGAACACGCTTCTGGTGACCCTGCCCGCCACGGCGGTTTCGATCACCCTGGGCGCGCTGGCGGGCTATGTCTTTGCCAAGCTGCCCTTCCGCGGATCGAACGCGCTGTTTCTGGTGATCGTCGCCGGCATGTTCTTTCCGCCGCAGGTCATCCTGGTGCCGCTGTTCCGGCTGTTCAACGGGCTGGGGCTGATTGACACGCTCTGGCCGGTGATCATCGTGCATTCCGCGCTTGGCCTGCCGATCTGCGTGCTGATGATGCGCAACTTCTTCGCCACCGTCCCGAACGCGCTGCGCGAGGCCGCGATCATGGAGGGCGCCAGCGAATGGCAGGTGCTGACCCGCGTCGTGCTGCCCCTGTCGCTGCCGGCGCTGGCGGTGCTGGCGACGCTGCAGTTCACCTGGATCTGGAACGATTTCCTCTGGCCGCTGATCTTTACCCAGTCCGACACCAAGCGGACGATCATGATCGGCATCGTCAACCTGAAGGGCCAGTATTCCGTCGCCTGGGGCGTGCAGGGGGCACTGTCACTGGTGGCCAGCCTGCCGACCCTTCTTGTCTTCCTCTTCTTCCAGCGCTTCTTCATCAAAGGCATGACCATGGGCGCGGTCAAAGGATAACCCATGGCACAGCTTCAACTTTCCGACCTGCGCAAATCCTTCGGGCAGACCGACGTCATCCGTGGCCTGAACCTTGATATCGCGGACGGCGAATTCGTCGTCTTCGTCGGCCCCTCGGGCTGCGGCAAATCCACCACCCTGCGGATGATCGCGGGGCTTGAGGATGCCAGCGCCGGCGCGATCCTGCTGGATGGCGCCAATGTGACGCGCGCGCGCCCGGCCGACCGCGGCATTGCCATGGTCTTCCAGTCCTACGCGCTGTTTCCGCATCTGACCGTGGCCGACAACATCGGCTTCGGCCTGCAGCTGCAGAAGCTGGACCGCGCCACGATTGCCGCCCGCGTGGCCGACGTGGCCGAAACGCTGCACCTGACCCCGCTTCTGGGGCGCTATCCGCGTGAGCTGTCGGGCGGGCAGCGGCAGCGCGTGGCCATCGGCCGCGCCATCATCCGCAACCCCAAGGTCTTTCTGTTTGATGAGCCGCTGTCGAACCTTGATGCCGCCTTGCGCGTGCAGATGCGGCTTGAGATTGCCCGCCTGCACCACCGGCTGGGCGCCACCATGGTCTATGTCACCCATGACCAGGTTGAGGCGATGACGCTGGCCGACCGGATCGTGGTGTTCAACGATGGCCGGATCGAGCAGGTGGGCAGCCCGATGGAGCTTTACGACCACCCCGCAAACCGCTTTGTTGCGGGCTTCATCGGGGCGCCGTCGATGAATTTCCTGCCGCTGCGGGGGACGGAGGGCCGTGC
>JACZKR010000326.1 GCA_014859945.1 Paracoccaceae bacterium
CTTTCGAAGGGGCCGCGCGGGAAGTTCAGGCCCAGCCGCATCGCCCGGTCCACATCGGCACAGCTGACGCCGCCCTCGGCGACCAGCCAGGCGGCCTCATTGGCCAGCGCCGCCTCGATCCGCAGCGCGATGGCGGCGGCATCGGCGGGGGTGGCGCCCGGCGCGTCGGGATGGACAAAGCCGCGGCCGGTCTTGCGCCCCAGATCGCCGCTTTCCACCTGACGGCGCAGCGCGGCAAAGACGTGATAGCGCGGATGACCCTCCATCGCGCCGGCCAGTCCCTCGGTCGCGGCAAGGTTGATGTCGGCGCCGATCAGGTCGATCAGCGCGAAGGGGCCAAGGCGATAGCCGGCCGCCACCATGGCCGCGTCAATCTCGGCCGCCGGCCGCCCCTCTTCCAGCAGCGCCAGCGCCTCGCCATAGAAGGGGCGGGCGCAGCGGTTGACGATGAAGCCCGGGCGGTCGGGACAGGCCACCACCACCTTGCCGGCGGCCTCGGTTGCCGCCCGGGCCAGCGTCAGCGCCGCCGGATCGGTGCCGGGATGGGCGATCAGCTCGACCAGTTTCATCACCGGCGCGGGGTTGAAGAAATGCAGGCCCACCAGCCGGCCCGGATGGGCCATGCTTTCGGCGATCCGGCGCACCGGAATGGCCGAGGTGTTGGTGGCCAGAACCGCCCCCGGCGCCATCACGCCTTCCAGCGTCGCCATCAGCGCCTGCTTGACATCCAGCCGTTCAACCACGGCCTCAACCGCCAGTTCGGCGGCGCCCATGGCTTCGGGTCCGTCCACGATGCGGACGCGGGCGAGGATGGTATCGCGGTCTTCGGCCGTCAGCGCGCCCTTGGCGACGCGCGGTTCCAGCGCGGCGCGCAGCCGGCCCGTGGCGCTGTCGCGGGCGGCGGGCAGGGCATCGGTGGCCAGAACGCTGAACCCCGCCTGCGCAAAGACCTGCGCGATACCAAGGCCCATGGTGCCCAGACCGACCACGCCGACAATCATCTCAGTTCCCCCTGAATTCCGGTTTGCGCTTGTCGCGGAAGGCGCGGATGCCCTCGGCCTTGTCATCGGTGCCCAGA
>JACZKR010000327.1 GCA_014859945.1 Paracoccaceae bacterium
GCGGCGGTCGGGGCGCATGCCACGGCCCATGCGCCGCAGCCGCCGGTCGGCCAGCCGCAGCCCGTGGTCCAGCCGGCTGCCCAGCCGGGTCATGGCATGGCTGCGGATCAGCCGGCTGTCGATGATGTCGCCATGGGTCACCAGATAGCGCCGCCCGTCGGCCGCCTGATGCACCAGCGCGCCGGCCGCCAGCCCTGGCAGCGCCTTGCCCGAAGCGGCGGCTCCGGGATCGGGGTCATGGTTGCCGGGCAGATAGACCAGTTTCGCCCCGGCCTCGGCCCTTGCGCGCAGATGGTCCAGCACCGCCTGATGGCCTTCGGACCAGAAGGGCAGAAGCGGGCTCCACAAATCCAGCACATCGCCCACCAGATAATAGGTGCGGGCCTGATGGCGGCGCAGGAAGGCCAGCAGCAGATCGGCCCGGCACCCCAGCGCGCCCAGATGCAGGTCCGACAGGAACAGGCAGCGGTGGTCCTGCGGCGGATGGGTTTCGGCAGAGGGGGTCATGGCAGCGGCTCCGTCTGATCTTGCCGGCAGGATGGGGCGGCGGGGCCACGGTTTCATGACGGTTCGGCTGCGGCTTCGTGACGGGGCTTCGGGCCGCAATGCCCGCTTGCACCGCGCCGCGCCCCCGCTAGATTGGGCAAAACCGTTGTTCCCAAAGGGGTTCCCGTGCTGCTTCGTTGCCTGCTTGCCGCCGCCATCCTGGGCCTTGCCCAGACCGCCCATGCCGCCCCCTGCGGCAACACCTCATCCGGGTTCGAGGACTGGAAAGGGGTGATGGCGAAGGAAGCCAAGGTCGAAGGCGTCGGCGCAAAAGGGCTGAAGGCGCTGGCGGGGGCCAGCTATTCCAAGGCGACCATCGCCGCCGACCGCAACCAGAAAAGCTTCAAGTACACGCTTGAGAAATTCATGGAGGTGCGGGGCGCCGCCGCCATCGCCTCGCAGGGGCGCAAGCGTCTGGCCAAGAACCCCGATTTCTATGCCGGGCTTGAGCGGCAGTATGGCGTGCCGCCGGGCATCCTTCTGGCCATTCACGGGATGGAGACCGGATTCGGCGGCTTCATGGGCGATACCAACGTGGTCTCGGCGATTGCGACGCTGGCCTGGGATTGCCGGCGCAGCGATTTCTTCACGCCGCATCTGATCGGCGCGCTGAAGCTGGTCGATCAGGGCTCGATCAGCAGCGCCACGGTGGGGGCCAAGCATGGCGAACTGGGCCATACCCAGTTCCTGCCGGGCAATGCGCTGACCTATGGGATCGACGGCAACGGCGACGGCCGGGTGGATCTGACCGATCTGGCCGATGCCATGGCCACAACGGCGAATTACTTGCGCAAGAAGGGCTGGAAACCCGGCAAGGGCTATCAGCAGGGCGAGGCCAATTTCGCGGTGATCAAAGAGTGGAATGCGGCCTCGGTCTATCAGCAGGCCATCGCCCTGATCGCGGCCGACATCGACCGCTGATTTTGCCTCTTGCAGCCGCCCTGCGGGGCCGCTAGAAGCCCCGCCAGTGGCCCGTTCGTCTATCGGTTAGGACACCAGGTTTTCAACCTGGGAAGAGGGGTTCGACTCCCCTACGGGCTGCCACTTCTCCGGAAAACCGCGTTGATGCAGGGGTTTGACCCCGGGCCGGTGGCTTTGGTGCGCGCGTCGGGCCGGCATGGATCGCCCGGCGGGGAGCTTGCCGGCTTGTCCGGCGCGGCCGGGGCTGTTATGACCGCCCCAAGGCCGGATTAGCACAGCGGTAGTGCAGCGCTCTTGTAAAGCGAAGGTCGGGGGTTCAAGTCCCTCATCCGGCACCATTTCCCCATGGATCATCCCGTGATCAGCGCCTGCAGGGCGCCGGCGGGCTACCAACGCAGGAAGCGCCGGCCAAGCCAGCCGCCAGAGGCGCCCACAAGGGCGATGGCAAGGCCGTACCACGTCACGAAGAACAGGGGCGAATCCTCGGTGCAGTGCAGGGCATAGCCCGCAGCAATCCCGCCGCCGACCGCAAGGCCCAAAAGCGCGCCGGTCAGCGCCGGGCGGGTCGGCGCGGCGCGTCGCAACATCACGATGCCCGCCACCAGCGGCAGCGCCGACAGGGCGGTGATGGACATCAGGCAGGCCAGCGCGGTCTGGCCAAGGGTTTCGGCCAGCAAGGGCGCATCGGTCACCGCCAGCCGCCAGAGAACCAGCGCAAGCGCCGCCAGCGCCGGAACCGCAAGCGGCCACAGCGCCACCCGCCCCCCGGGGCGGGACGACCGCAACGCCAGCCAGACGGCCGACAGCGCAAGCAGGGCCGGCAGCACCGACTTGGCCAGAACCGGCAGTTGCTGCCATGCCGCGGTGAGATCGGGGCGCGGACCGAAGGCCAGCAGAAACAGGCCCAACCCCGCCAGCGCCGGCACCAGCATCGCGCCAAGCGCGGCGGCGGGGCGGAAGGGCGGGGGCGCGGGGCGCTGCGCCA
>JACZKR010000328.1 GCA_014859945.1 Paracoccaceae bacterium
CCGCCACCCTGATGCACCGGCTTTGCCTGCACGGCGTCGCCCCCTGGGCCGATGGGGCGATTGCCGCCCCCGAAGGCCGGGTGATCGCCTATTTCCGCCCCGAACTCGCGTCGGTCGCTGACTGGCTGACGGCGCCCTGAGCGCGACCCGGGGTCAGACCCCGTCCGGCCCGAGAAAGTCGAAATCGCAGCCCCCGGTCGCCGAGGTGACATGCTGGTGGTAAAGCCGGGCATAGCCGCGCGCCGGCGGCGGGCTGACCACCGGGGTTGCGGCCGCACGACGGGCCAGCGTTGCCGCATCGACCAGCAGGTCGACCCGTTTTTCGCGCGCCGACAGCCGGATACGGTCGCCGTCGCGCACCAAGGACAGCGGCCCGCCCACCGCCGCCTCGGGCGAGACATGCAGCACGATGGTGCCAAAGGCGGTGCCCGACATGCGCGCATCCGAAATCCGCACCATGTCCTTCACCCCGGCCTGCGCCAGCTTTTTCGGGATCGGCAGATAGCCCGCCTCGGGCATGCCGCTGGGGCTTTTCGGCCCGGCGTTCTGCAGCACCAGAATATCGTCGGCGGTCACATCGAGCGCCGGATCGTCGATCCGCGCCGCCAGATCCTCCAGCGAGGAAAAGACCACCGCCCGCCCCTCATGCTCCAGCAGCGCCTCGGTCGCGGCGGCGCGTTTCAGGATGGCGCCTTCGGGCGCAAGGCTGCCGCGCAGGGCGATCAGCCCGCCCAGGGGGGAAATCGGGCTGGCGGCCTGGCGGATCACCGCGCGGTCGATCGGGTCGGCCAGCGGGCGGGCCAGCCGTTCGGCCAGCGTTTCGCCGGTGATGCTGCGGGTTCCGGTTTCAAGCTGCGGGGCGATTTCGCGCAGCACGCCCTCCAGCCCGCCGGCATAATGGAAATCCTCCATATAGCCCGCGCCCACGGGCTTGAGATCGACCAGAACCGGGGTTTGGTCGGACAGGCGGTTGAAATCGTCAAGGTCCAGCGTCATGCCGATGCGGCCGGCGACGGCGGCCATGTGGATGACCGCATTGGTCGAACCCGACACCGCCAGCAGCACCCGCTGGGCGTTGCGGATCGCGGCCGGCGTCACCACCTCGGCCGGCAGCGGCCCGCCGGTCTGCGCCATCTGCGCCGCCAGCGCGCCGGTTTCCTCGCAATTGCGCAGCCGGTCGGCATGCACGGCGGGAATGGCGGCCGAGCCGGGCAGCATCATGCCGATGGTTTCCGCCATCAACGCCATGGTCGAGGCGGTGCCCATCACTGCGCAGGTGCCCGAGGTCACGGCCAGCCGCCCCTCGACCTGATCAATCTCACCGGCCGAGACCTTGCCAGCGCGGAAACTGCCCCAGAAGCGGCGGCAATCGGTGCAGGCGCCCAGACGCTCGCCCCGGTGACGGCCGGTCATCATCGGGCCGGCCACCACCATGGCCGCGGGTTTGCCGGCCGAGATGGCGCCCATCAGCATGGCCGGCACCGTCTTGTCGCAGCCGCCCATCAGCACCACGGCATCCATCGGTTGGGCGCGGATCATCTCCTCCACCGCCATCGCCATCAGGTTGCGGTAAACCATCGAGGTCGGCGACAGGAACACCTCACCCAAGGAAATCACCGGGAAGGTGACGGGCAAGGCCCCGGCGGCAAGGACGCCGCGCTTCACCGCCTCGATCATCTCGGGGAAGTGGCGGTGGCAGTTGTTGAAGCCGGACTCAGAGGTGCAGATGCCGACAATGGGCTTGTCCAGCGCCGCACCGGTGTAGCCCATCGACTTGGCGAAGGACCGGCGCAGATAGCGCGCAAAGTCGCGGTCGCCATAATTGGTCAACCCGTTTTCAAGGCCCTTGGGTTTCGTCATGTTCGGGTCCTTTCAGGCAAGGCTCAGGCGGTGGCGGGTGTATTTGGGCGTCAGGTAGTCCAGAATGCCAAGGCTGCCGCCCTCACGCCCGAAGCCCGACTGCTTCGTGCCGCCAAAGGGCGCCTCGGCGGTGGCGAGAAGCGTTTCGTTGATGCCGACCATGCCGGCCTCAAGCGCCTCGGCGGTGCGGGCGGCAAGGGCGGCATTTTCGGTGAAGACATAGGCGGCAAGGCCGAATTCGGTGGAATTTGCCCGGGCGATCACCTCATCAAAATCCTCCCATCCGGCGATGGGGGCGACGGGGGCAAAGGGCTCTTCACGCATGATGCGGGCGGTGTCGGGCACATCGGCCAGAACCGTGGGCTGAAGAAAATGCCCGTGGTTCAGATGCGCCGGCCGCCCGCCCCCGGCCAAGAGGCGCGCACCCGCCGCCTGCGCGTCGGCGATCAGCGACAGCGCGCCCTCAACCGCCCGGGCACGGATCATCGGGCCCATGGTGGTGGCGGGGTCCAGCCCGTCACCGGGGCGGATCGCCTGTGCCACCTCGGCAAAGGCCGCCTCAAAGGCCGGAAGGACCGCGCGGTGGACATAGAAGCGCGAGGGCGAGATGCAGACCTGCCCGCAGTTGCGGAACTTGGTCGCGGCCAGCTTGCGCGCCGCCGCCACCGGATCGGTATCGGGATGCACGATCACCGGCGCGTGGCCGCCCAGTTCCATCGTGACCTTCTTCACGTCATCGGCCGCGATGCGCAGCACCTGCCGCCCCACCGGCACCGACCCGGTCAGCGAAACCTTGCGGATCACCGGCGACCGGATCAGCCGTTCGACCATCGGCACGGCGGGGCCGGTCAGGACCGACAGCACCCCCGCCGGCAGTCCCGCGGCCAGCAGGGCTTCTGCCAGTGCAAAACAGCTGCCCGGCGCCTCGCTGGCCGGTCGCGCAAGCACACTGCAACCGGCGGCCAGCGCGGCGGCGATCTTGCGGGCGGGCAAGAGCATCGGGAAGTTCCAGGCCGACAGGGCAAGGCAAGGCCCGACCGGCTGATACCCCACCGTCAGCCGTTCCTGCGGGTTCCGGCCCGGAATCGTCTGGCCGTAGATGCGCTTGGCCTCTTCGCCCTGCCATTCGAACTGATCGGCACTGGCGTTGACCTCGGCCCGCGCCTCGGCCAGCGGTTTGCCGGTTTCGGTGGACATCACGCGGGCAAATTCCCCGGCATGGGCGCGCAGATGGTCGGCGGCGCGGCGCAGGATGGCTGCCCGGTCCCATGCCGGCGTGGCGGCCCACAGCGGAAAGCTGCGCGCGGCGGCGGCAAGGGCCGCATCCTCATCGGCCTCGCCTGCCACGGGAATATGGCCGATGACCGCCTCGGTCACCGGGCTGTGGACCGGCATCGTGGCGCCGCTGGCAGCGGGTTGCCACCGCCCCTCAAGGAAAAGCCCCTGGGCTGAATACATCGCGCGCTCCGTCAGATCAGGGTTTCGGCGTAGCGGGCCTGCACCGCCCGGCACCAGTTGCCGACGTTCCACTGCCCATAGGCCCCCATCCCCCCCACCGGATCGGGGCCGAAATAGACCGGCACATGCACAAGGCTGAGGCCGGGATGCGCCCGGGCCTGCGTCAGGGCTGCGGTCAGTTCGCCCGGCGAGGTGCCGCCGTCAAAACCCGCTACCCCGGCCACGGCCCGCGCCATGGCGATGTAATCCACCGCCACCCCGTCATGGGTGCGCCAGTTCACGCCGTATTGCGCGTCCTGCAGGCTGGAGATCGCGGCCATCCGGCGGTTGTCGAACAGCAGCACGGTGCCATGCGCCCCATGCGCCACGGCATCCACCAGAACCTGCGGGTTCATCATGAACGACCCGTCGCCGGTGAAGGCCACGCCATAGCGCCCGTGGTCCACCAGCGCCTGCGACAGCAGCGCCGAGACGGCAAAGCCCATGTAGGACGCGCCGCTTTCGGTAAAGGTCTCAAACGGCGCATCATCCTGCACCAGCTGAAAGCCGTTGGCCTGCACGTCGCCCGCGTCGAAGAACTTCAGCGCGCCATGGTTGCGGCACCAGGCTTCGGCGGTGGCGATGGCCTGCGGCTGCGTCATCACCGGACGCGGCCAGAACGGGTCGGCCATGGCCGGGGCGGCGGCGCGGCTGTCGCGGAAGGCCAGCCATTCGGCCTTCTTCGCCGCCGCATCGGCCAGCCACCGGGCCTTGGCGGGGGCCGGCTCCATCCCTTCCAGAAGGGTGGCCAGCCGGTCCGCCACCACGGCGGCATCGCCCGGCAGGGCCAGCGTGGCATTGTAGTGCTGCACATCCAGCGGATCGGCGTTCAGGTTGATCACCCGGCCGACCCGGGGCCAGCCGATGCCCGAGCAATCGGCCTGACAGACCGCGCGGCTGCCGATCACCACCAGAAGCTCGGCCTCATCCATCGCCCAGTTGCCGCTGATCGAACCTTTCGAGCCGCCGACATGCAGGTTCTGCGGATGGCCGTCGGGCATCACCCCCACCGAGCCGGGCGACAGAACCACCGCGGCGCCGGCGGCCTCGGCCAGCCGCCGGACGGCGGCGGCGG
>JACZKR010000007.1 GCA_014859945.1 Paracoccaceae bacterium
GTTTCCAGCCGCGGGGTCAGGGGTGCCTCCATCCGCGGGGTGGCCGACAACAGGCCCCGGGCATAGGGATGGGCGGGGGCGGCGAACAGCGCCTCAGCCGGGCCTTCCTCCATCACCCGCCCGCCGTAAAGCACCACCACCCGGTCACAAAGCCGCGCCACCACCCCAAGGTCATGGGTCACGAACAGGATCGCCGTCCCGGTCTCACGCGCGATTTCCGACATCAGATCAATAATCTGCGCCTGAATCGTCACATCCAGCGCGGTTGTGGGCTCATCTGCCAGAAGAAGCCGCGGGCTGGCCAGAAGCGCCATGGCGATCATCACCCGCTGCCGCATGCCGCCCGAGAATTCATGCGGATAGCGCCGCGCCCGGCCGGCGGCATCGGGGATGCGCACGCGGTCCAGCATGGCGACCGCCTCTTTCCATGCCGCCGCCCGCCCCATGCCGCGATGGGCGATCAGCCCCTCGGCCAGCTGATCCCCCACCCGCATATAGGGGGTGAGCGAGGTCATCGGGTCCTGAAAGATCATCGCCATCCGGTCGCCGCGCAGCCGGTCCATCTGCGGAGGGGTCAGCGCCAAGAGGTTCTGCCCCTCGAACAGCGCCTGCCCGGTGGCCCGCCCGTTCGATGCCAGAAGCCCCATCAGCGAAAACAGGATCTGGCTTTTGCCCGACCCGCTTTCGCCCACCAGCCCCAGCACCTCTCCGGGGGCAAGGTCAAAGCTGACGCGGTCCACCGCCACCGCCTCGCCCTGGGGCAGACGGAAGCGCACCGACAACTCGCGCAGGGACAGAAGATTATCGCTCATTGGGGTCAAAGGCATCCCGCAGCCCATCCGCGATGAAGTTGAGGCTGAACAGCACCACCGCCAGCAGCGTTCCGGGCAAGAGAAGCAGCCGCGGATCGGTTTCAAGCTGTGCCGTGCCCGCCTGAATAAGATTGCCCCAGCTGGCCTGCGGCTCTTTGATGCCGATGCCAAGGAAGGACAGGAAGCTTTCCGACAGGATCACCTCGGGCACCAGAAGGCTGCCATAGACGATCACAAGGCTGGCCGTGTTGGGCACGATGTGCTGCACCACGATCTTTGTCCCGGTCATGCCGCCGGCGCGCGCCGCCTCGACAAACTCGCGCCGGGCCAGCGTCTGGGCCTGCGCGCGCACGATCACGGCGGGGGTCAGCCACAGGGTGAAGATGATGGCCAGAAACAGCGCGAAGTTGCCGCCGCCGAACAGGATGTTCAGAAGGATCACCAGGAAGACATAGGGAAAGCCGTAAAGCACCTCGACCATGCGCATCATCAGCCCGTCGATGCGCCCGCCGACATAGCCCGCCACCGCGCCATAGATCACCCCGATCACCCCGGCGACCAGCGCGCCGACAAAGCCGATGGTCAGCGACACCTGCCCCCCTTCCAGCACCCGCACCAGCAGGTCGCGGCCGAAATCGTCGGTGCCGAAAAGGTGGGGCGAGGAAAAGTCGATCGGCGCCGAGATATAGTCGAAGTCGGCATCCTCGCCGGTGAAGGGAAAGGCCATGGGGCCAAGAAAGCAGGCCAGCACGATCAGCACCAGCACCACGACCGAGGCCATGGCCAGCCGGTTGCGGCGAAAGCGCCCCATCTGCTGGGCCAGCGGGCTGCGGTGGGGGGTGGCGGCTTCAGCGGTCATTGCGTAACCTCGGGTCCAGCCAGCCGCGCAGAACGTCGGTCAGGATGTTGAAGACAATCAGGAATCCGCCGTAGGTGATCGTCACCCCCATCACCAGCGGATAGTCGCGCGCCAGCGCCGCATCGACGAAATGGCGCCCGATGCCCGGCACGGCAAAGATGGTCTCGATCAGGATGGACCCGGTGATGATCGCCGCCGTCGCCGGGCCCAGATAGGCGATCACCGGCAGAAGCGCCCCGGTCATCGCATGGCGCCAGATCACCGCCCGCGCGCCGATGCCCTTGGCCCGCGCGGTGCGGACATAGTTTTCGCGCAGCGTCTCGATCATCGCGCTGCGGGTCAGGCGCGAGATATAGGCGATGTTGGGCAGGGCCAGCACCAGAACCGGCAGCACCAGTGACCGCCAGCCGTCATTCCAGCCGCCGACCGGCAGCCAGCCCAGCTTCAGCGCAAAGACCAGCTGCGCCAAGGGCCCGATGACGAAGATCGGCACGGCGATGCCGGCCACGCCCACCGTGCCCGCCAGCGCGTCGGTCCAGCCGTTCCGGCGCAGGGCACCCGCCACGCCCAGCGCGATGCCGACCACCGCCGCCACCGCCACCGCCCAGAAGCCGATGGTCAGCGAATAGGGCAGGCCCGACATCAGGATATCGGTCACCGAATAATCGCGGAACCGCATCGAAGGGCCAAGATCGAACCGCAAGAGGCCCCAGACATAGCGGGCGAACTGCTGCCACAGCGGTTCATCCAGATGAAAGCTGCGCTCGATATTGGCCAGCACCTCGGCCGACAGCTTGCGCGTTTTTGAGAAGGGGCCGCCGGGGGCCGCGCGCATGACGAAGAAGGTCAGCGTGACCAGCGCCGCCAGCGTCAGCCCGCCGTCCCATAGCCGCCTGAGGATGAAACGCAGCATGGCATGCGGGCCGGGCGGGGGCGCCGCCCGGCCCCCTTTCCTATTCGAGCGACATCAGTTGCGAGTTGTTGTAGCCCGCCGGCGAATCCGAGTAGCCCTTGACGTTCGGCTTCACCAGATGGCGCACCGGCAGGATGGCCATGGGCGCAAAGATGTAGTCGTCCAGCAGGATACGCTCGGCCTCGGCCAGTGCGGCGTTGCGGCTGGGCTTGTCGGGCAGGGCCGCGGCCTTGTTCATCGCCGCCTCGAAGGCGTCGGACTGCCAGTTGTAGCCGGCTTCGGCCGAGGGGCGCATATAGGCCAGGAAGGTCTCGGCCCCGGCGAAATCGCCCACCAGATTGTCGGCAAAGACATCCCAGGTGCCGGCATAGAACGTATCAAGCCAGGCCTTGCGTTCCTGCGATTCCACCACCGCCTCGACGCCCAGCACCTTCTTCCACATCAGCGCCACGCCCTGCGCGCGCTTGGTGCTGTCTTCGGCGACCGTGGTCACGATGTTCACCTTCAGCGGATTGTCGGGGCCAAAGCCCGCCTTGGCGTAAAGCTCTTTCGCCAGCGCCTCGCGTTCGGCTTGCGTCATCGACGCTTCGGCGATGACCGGGCCGGGATAGGTGGGGTCAAACCCGCCGGCATAGCCAAGGACCGGAATAGCCTCACCCTTGACGATCTTCGCCTCCAGCGTCTCGCGGTCGATGGCCAGCGACAGGGCGCGGCGCAGGTCGATGTTCGACAGCGCCTCATCCGTCAGGTTGAAGCTGTAATAGACCACCTCGGTCGAGGGCGAGATATGCACCTCGGCCGGGATTTCGGCCTTCAGCGCCTCGATCTGGTTCAGGGGAATGTCATAGGTGATGTCGATCTCGCCGGCCTGATAGCGCTTCAGCTCGGTCGAGACATCTTCGGTGACGTGATACTTCACCTTCTTCACGCCCACATTGGCCGCGTCCCAGTAATTCGGGTTGGCCTCAAGATAGACATGGCTCTGCGGCACGATTTCCTTGATCACATAGGCCCCGTTCGACACCAGTTTCGTCGGGTCGATGAAGACGCCCGCGCCGTTGGCCTCAAAGCTGGGGCTATGCAGGGGCGACATGGCGAAGGCGCCCATGATGTCAAGGATATGCGGCGCGGGCTCCAGCATCTCGACCACCACGGTACGGGCATCGGGCGCGGTGATGCCGAAACCGGCGGTATCGGCGGTGGTGCCCTCGGCCAGTTCCTTGGCGCCTTTGATCTGCAGGACCGAATAGAAATAATAGCCCTTTTCCGATGCCGTCGCCGGGTTCAGCGTGCGCAGCGCGCCGTTCACATAATCCTGCGCCACCAGCGGATCGCCGTTCGACCATTTCAGCCCGTCGCGCAGGTGGAAGGTGTAGATGCGGCCGTCCTCGCTGGCCTCCCAGCTTTCGGCGGCGCCGGGAATGATCGTGCCGTCCGAGGCAAAGCTGACCAGCCCCTCATAGGCATCCATCTGAATCCAGCCGGCGGCGGCGTCGAAGTTCACATGCGGATCAAGCGACGACCATTCCGAGCCGACGCCGCGGTCCAGCGCGTCATCGGCGCGGGCGGCGGGGGCGGCAAGGGCGAAGACCGCGCCAAGCACAAGCGCGGACAGAAGGGGTTTCAGTCGGTATCTCATGCGGGTCTCCCGGTTGGTCTGGTTCTTGTTGTTTGTCAGTCCGATAGCAGATGGCCGTCGCGGCCCGGTTCCGGCCCGGCGACATGGGCAAGGCCCTGCCCGGCAAGGCAGGACCGCCAGAGTTCAAGGCGGAACAGCAGCCCCGCGCAGGGGGCGGTGACAGGCAGGCGCCGCCGCGTCATCGGGTGGGTCACATGGCCCAGCACCTGGCCTTCCGCCACCATGTCACCCGGCGCAGCCTGCCAGCTGACCACGCCGCCCTGCGGGGCAAAGCATTCCAGCGCACCGCCCAGGGGATAGTGCAGGCCCGGCCCGTGGGCCGGCGCCGCCTGCCCCGCCAGCGCGCCGATAGCGGTCAGGAAGACCATCAGGTTCGCCGCGTCGCCCGCCGCCGTCGCATCATCCACATCGAACTGGCCGCGCAGCTCCAGCGTGGTTGAAAACGGGCCGGAGGTCAGCGGATGGTCGGGGAAGCGGCGGCGCAGCGCGGCCCAGGGGGCGGTATGCGCCTCATCAAAGGCATTGCCGCCCGACACCTCCTGCACCAGCGCCAGCGCCGATCCGGTGGCCCGGCACAAAAGATCGGTCACCTCGGGCCGCGCGGGCGAAGCGTAAAGATGCAGCACCGCGTGGTGGTCGCAATGGATGTCCAGCACATGATCGGCGTCATGCGACCAGCCCATCAGCGCCAGCCGCAGGGCCTGCACCTCGGTCGTGGCGCGTTCGGCGGCAAGGGCTTCGGTCAGGGCGGCGCGGACAAGTGCTGCGTTCTGATCGGCGTCGCCGGTCAGCCGGCCTTCCAGCGCGTCGCCGGCGCGGGGGGCGAGGTCGGGGTAACCGCGGTTGAAATTCTGCATGGATTCAAGATCCTGCCGGCCCTGCGGCTTGTGCTGGACCCATTGGGCAAAGCCGATGGGATTGGCCAGCGGCACCAGCAGGATCTCGCCCGTCACCTGCCCCGCCGCCTCGGCCGCGTCCAGAAGCCCCGCCAGATGCTGCAGCGTCAGGACGCCCGGCATCTCATCGGCATGCAGCCCCGCCTGCAGATAGACCTTGGGCCGCGCGCCGGGGCTGCCATAGCGCAGACAGGTCAGCCGGTGCGCCCGACCCGGGCTGTCGGCCGGCAGATCGCGGGTCTCGGGGGTCATGCCGCCCTCTCCTGCCGCAGATGGCCCAGCACGGGTTCCAGGAGCAAGAGCGCCGCCGCCCGCGCCCGTTCGGGGCTGAGGCCCGCCGGGTCGATGCTGGCCTCAAGCCACAGCCCGTCCACCAGCCCGATCACGGCCGCCGCCAGCGCCTCGGGGTTCAGCCGCAGGCCCCGCGCCTCGCCATGGGCGCGGATCGAGGCGGCCACGACCTTGCGGAACCGGCCATAAAGCGCGCGGTGTTCGGCCTGCACCGCCGGGTTGGTCGCCGCCTCTCCCCAGATCGCCAGCCAGACGTTCAGGCTGTCGCGGCTGTAGTTCGCCTCGGAAAACATGTGGTCCAGCAGCGCCGTCAGTTCCGGCACCGAGCCGTCCGACGGCTCGATCGCCGCCAGAAGCGGCTGGTAGGCCGCCGCATAGACCGCCGCCAGAAGCCCGTCCTTCGACCCGAAATGATGGGTGATCAGCCCGCGCGAAGCGCCCGCCGCCTTGCAGATATTGTCTACCGTGAAGGCCCGTATCCCGCCCGCCGCCAGACAGGCCAGCCCCGCCTCGACCAGCATCTGGGCGCGGACCTCGGCGGCATAACGGCGGAAACGGGGTTCAGAGGTGGTCACGCGGTATCCTTTCGTCCCAGCTGCGCTGAAAGAAGGGCTGGCCGTTCTCGGTCACGGTCAGCACGGTCTCCAGCCGGAAATGGGTGGCATCGCACGAAAGCCGCCCCGTGGAGTGATGGCCGATGGTGGCATCGGGCCGCGCCAGCGTCACGCGGTATTCGGTGGTGGTCACCGCCGACAGGGGATCGCCTTCGGTGATCTCATGCCGCACCATGCCGGCCGAGGTGACGGTGGTCGCAATGTCTTCCATGGTCAGCGCATAGGTCCAGCGCGGAAAGTCCACCCGATGGCGGCCCGACAGCAGGTCATGCACCACGCGGCGCGGGCTGCCTTCGGCCGAATGGCGGGTGGCCGGCGTCTCGGGGCCTGCCTCGGCCGGGTCAAAGGCGCGCAGGGCGGCATCTTCGGCGCGCGGCGGGCGCACCGGCAGGTCCAGCGCGCTTTCGGGGCAATGCAGCGTCAGCGTCGCCGGTTCGGGTGAGGGATGGGCGATCGGGTAGTAGCTGGTTGAAACCGAAACCGCGATGCGGTGGCCCGCCGGGAAGGCGTGGGCGATGTCATCCAGTTCCACCACCGCGTCATAGACCCGCCCCGGCTCCAGCCGTTCGGGCGCATCATGGCCGCGCCAGTGCGTCAGGTTCAGCACCCCCACCGTGACGCGGGTCGAAGTACCGTCCGGCGCCACATCGTTCAGCCGCACCGCCGCCAGCGCCAGCGGCCGGTCCACCGCGAAGCGGATGTGCAGGCGCGGCGCCCCCAGAATCTCGACCCTTTCGGCAAGGGGTTCGGTGGTGAAGACCAGCGAGCCGGCATCGTCGATGCGCTGGTCTGCGGGCCAGTCGGCATCGTCGCCATAGCGCCCCACCTCGCCCGCCGTCAGCCCGACCCAGAGGGGAGAGCAGATGGCGCGCGTGCCGGCGCCCTGCCCGCCCAGACGCCCGTCGGCGCCCAGCGTCAAGCGTTGGGGCGTGATGCGGGGCGAGGGCCAGACCTCTTCCCCCACCCAGCGGCCGGGGCGGTGGGTATAGCAGGTGGCGGGCGGCAGGCTTTCCTGCATCCAGACCCGCAGCATGGGTTCCGCCATGATGCCAGTATCGCGCCCCTTCATCCAGTGATCGCACCAGCGCACCACTTCCTGCAGCCAGCCGATGGCCGGCCCCACCGTCACGTCATTCGGCCAGGAATGCGCCCATGGCCCGACCAGCCCCCGGCAGGGCACCTTCAGCCCGGCCAGAAGGCGCGGCACGGCTTCGGAATAGTTGTCGGCCCAGCCCGACACGGCATAGACCGGCACCTGGATGGCCGAGAAATCCTGACAGACCGAGCCATGGCGCCAATAGGCATCGCGGTGCTGATGGGCGAACCAGATATGCGCCCAGGGCGTATTCGCCTCGCAGCGCGCGCGCCACTGGTCGCGCCAGCCGGGGCCCACCACCGCCGGATCGGGCGGCAGGTCGTTCTGGGCCAGCATCGTTGCCGACCAGTCGAAATTGTCCTTCGACAGGCAGCCGCCGATGTAATGGACATCGGTCGCATAGCGGTCATCGGTGAAACCCACGGCGATGACCGTCTTCAGCGCCGGCGGCCGCAGCGCCGCCAGTTGCAGCCCGTTGAAGCCCGACCAGCTGATGCCGATGGTGGCCACCTGCCCGTCGCACCAGTCCTGCGCGGCGATCCAGCCGATGGCCGCCAGCCCGTCCTGCAGTTCCTGCGCCGAATATTCGTCGTGCAGCAGCCCCTCACTGTCGCCCATGCCGCGGATGTCGATGCGCAGGCAGGCATAACCATGGCCGGCAAGCCATTGATATTGCGCGTTGTCGCGGGTGCGGGTGCCATCGCGGCGGCGGTAGGGCAGATATTCGATGATCGCCGGCCACCGCCCCGCCCCCGCCGGCCGCCACAGCTTGGCCGCCAGCCGCACCCCGTCGGGCATCGGGATCCACAGGGTCTCGACCACTTCGACTTGATGCGGAAATTCGGTGCGGACCTGCATCCGGCGAC
>JACZKR010000329.1 GCA_014859945.1 Paracoccaceae bacterium
CCGGGATCACCACCTCCATCCAGCGGTGATAGGTGTCCATCTTCCGCCCCGCGATCTCTTCGGGCCAGCGCCAGTCGGCCGGGAAGGGCCAGACCTGCGCCGTCGGCAGGGCGATCAGGTCATACCGGGTGAAAAGCCGCGCCGCATGGGCATGCCAGCGGCTGCGGATGACGCTCGCCTCATAAACCTCGGCGGCTGACAGGCCCATGCCCTGCCAGATTTCCCACTGCGTCTCGGGCTTCAGCCGGTCGCGCTTCGCCGGGTCCGCCCAAAGCGCGCGGAAACCGCCGGCGTTCAGCATGGCGCGCAGGGTGACCCAGGACTGCCACAGCTTTTCGGCCGGGAAGGGCGGGGGCAGGGGCTCGACCACCGCCCCCATCTCTTCGAACTGCCGCAGCGCCGCCTCGCATTGCGCCAGAATGCCAGGTTCCATCGCATAGGCGCCGCCCCAGTCGGCCAGCCAGCCGATGCGCAGGCCCTTCACGTCACGGTCCAGCCCGGCCACATAATCCTCAACCGGACGGCCGAAGGGCACTTCGGGGTTTTCCCCCGCCTGAACCGCCAGAAGCCGGGCGATATCCTCGATGCTGCGGCCCATCGGGCCTTCGGTCGCCAGCGTCGCCAGATAGGTGTCGCCCTCGGCATCCGCCGGCACCAGCCCCCAGCTGGGCCGGAAGCCATAGACATTGCAGAAGGCGGCCGGGTTGCGCAGGCTGCCCATCATGTCGCTGCCATCGGCCACCGGCACCAGCCGCGCCGCCAGCGCCGCCGCCGCCCCGCCCGAAGAACCGCCCGCCGTGCGCGTCAGGTCATAGGGGTTGCGCGTCACGCCGAAGACCGGGTTGAAGCTGTGGCTGCCATGGCCCCATTCGGGGGTGTTGGTCTTGGCGGTAAAGATGGCGCCGGCCGCCCGCATCCGCGCCGCCAGCAGATCATCCTTCGCCGGCACAAAATCGGCAAACAGCGGGCTGCCCCAGGTCGTCCGCAGCCCGGCCGTCGCGCACAGGTCCTTCACCGCCATCGGCAGCCCGTGCAGCCAGCCGCGGGGTTCGGCATCATCCGCCGCCCGCGCCTCGGCCATCAGCGCATCGGGGTCGCGCAGCGATACCAGCGCGTTGACCGCCCCGTTCACCGCTGCCGCCCGCGCCAGATGCGCCGCCATCACCTCGGACGGCGCCACCCTGCGCGCGCTGATCAGCCGCGACAGGTCGGAAGCCGTCTGCTCCCAAAGCTCCATGCCATCCTCTCTCGGAAAATATCCTCGGGGGGTGCGGGGGGCGAAGCGCCCCCGCCGGCGGGGCCATGGCCCCGCAATGCTAAAGCAATGGGGCGGGGCAGTTGGCCCCGCCCCGCCGCCGTATCACTTCTGCAGTTCGGTCCAGATCGCGGTCATGTATTCCTGGGCCTTCGGGCCGCAGGTGGGCAGGAAGCGGCCGGCCGCCTTGTGCTCTTCGGGGATGACCACTTCGGGGGCGGTCTTCATGTCTTCGGGCATGAAGGCTTCGGACCCGGCGATGCCATTGGCGTATTTCGCGAAATCCGAGATCATCGCGGCGTTTTCCGGCAGCATGATGAAGTCGATGAACTTGTAGGCTTCCTCGACGTTCTGCGCGTCCTTCAGCAGCGCGACGGAATCCATCCACAAGGGATAGCCTTCCTTCGGATAGCCATACTGCACCTCGCCTTCGGTGGCGATGCGCGCCCGCATGGTCGAGCCGTTCCAGTTCAGGCTGGCCGCCCAGTCGCGGTTCGACAGTTTCTCGGTCGCGCCGTAATCCATGCTGATCCAGTCGGGCTTGGCGGCGATCAGCGCGTCGCGGGCCTTCTTCAGCACTTCCAGATCCTCGGTGCAGGGCTCACCGCCCGCCCAGAAGATCGCCATGTTCACAACGTCGTTCATTTCCGGCACGACGTTGATCTTGCCCTTCAGCTCGGCCGGCACGTTCAGGAAGATGTCGCTGGTGTTGATGTCACCGCCATAGACCTTGGTGTTCACCGCGATGCCGGTCGACCCCCACTGCCACGGAACGGTGAACTTGCGGCCCGGATCCCAGGCCACATCCATCCATTCCGGCGCGATGTTGCCCTTGTTGGCCAGTTTCGAGTTGTCCAGCTCGACGATCAGCCCCTTCTCGATCCAGATCGGCACATAGTTGGCCGAAGGCACCACCAGGTCAAAGCCCGACCCGCCGGCCTCGACCTTGGCCAGCGCCGCGTCGTTGGAATCATAGTCGGTCACCGTCACGGTGATGCCGGTCTCGGCCTCGAATTTCTTCAGAAGCTCGGGGTTGGTGTAGTTGCCCCAGTTGAACAGCTGCAGCTGGCCTTCGGCCGATGCAAGCGAGGTCGTCGCCAGCATCAGCGCGGTTGCGGTCATGATTTTTTTCATTGTCGTCTCCCTGTCGGTTGGTCGTTCATTCCTTCTTCCGCGTCAGCAGGAAGAAGGCCGTCAGCAGCACCACGGTCAGCGCCAGAAGCCCCGTGGAAATCGCATTGATCTCGGGCGTCAGCTGCCGGCGCAGCTGGCCCAGCATGTAGGTGGGCAGGGTGTCCTGCCCGCCCGACTTGACGAATTCGGTGATCACCACGTCATCAAGGCTGATGACGAAGGCCAGCATGGCGCCGGCGATGATGCCGGGCAGCAGCAGCGGCAGCGTCACATGCCGGAAGGTCTGCCAGGATGAGGCGTAAAGATCGGCCGCCGCGGTTTCAAGGCTCAGGTCCATCCCCTCAAGCCTTGCCCGGATCGGCAGATAGGCAAAGGGAATGCAGAAGGCCGAATGGGCAAGGATCAGGTAGCCCAGCCCCTGATAGCCGGTGGCCACCTTGATCTGGGCAAAGAAGATCAGCAGCGCCACCGCCGTCACGATCTCGGGCACCATCAGCGGCTGGTTGATCATCACATAGATCGCCGTCTGGCCCTTGAAGCGCGCGCGCCGCGTGGTGCCCAGCGCCGCCAAGGCCGCGACGGTGGTGGCGATGCCCGAGGCCGAAACCGCGATGATCAGCGACCGCACGGTCGCCTCTTTCACCTGGGTATTGGCCCAGGCCTTTTCATACCAGCCGAAGGAAAACCCGCCCCAGACCGCGACCGACTGGCTGGCGTTGAAGGAATAGGCGACCAGCGTGAAGATCGGCAGGTAAAGCGCGATAAAGACCAGAACGGCCGTGGTGGCAAAGCCCGGCAGCCGGGCAACCTGAAAGCCCCGCTCAGCCATGGCCCTGCTCCCGGTTGGCGTATTTCACATAGATCAGAAGCGCCACCATCACCACCACCAGCAGCGCCATCGACAGGGCCGAGCCAAGGGGCCAGTTGCGGCCCTGACCGAACTGCAGCTCGATGAAATTGCCGATCATCATCTGCTTGCCGCCGCCCAGCACCCGCGGCGTGACATAGGCCCCCAGCGAGGGCACGAAGACCAGGATCGACCCGGCGATGATCCCCGGTTTCACGATGGGCAGGATCACCCGGCGCAGCACCTGCATCCGGCTGGCGTAAAGGTCATAGGCGGCCTCCAGAAGCCGCATATCGAACCGGTCGATCGCGGCAAACAGCGGCAGCACCATCAGCGGCAGATAGACATAGGTCATGCCGATGAAGACCGCGATATCGGTGTACATCACCTGAAGCGGAGAACCGATCAGCCCCAGCTTCATCAGGACCGTGTTCATCAGCCCCTCGGACCGCAGAACCTCGTTCATCGCATAGGTGCGGATCAGAAGGTTGGTCCAGAACGGGATGGTGATCAGGAACAGCCACAGCGCGCGCTGGCTGGCCGGCCGGGTGGCGATGAACCAGGCGGTCGGAAAGCCCACAAGGAAGGTGGTGATCGTGGTCAGCACCGACAGTTTCACCGACCGCCAGAAGATCGTCAGATGCGCGTCGGCCAGAACGTATTCGTCGGTGAAGATGTCCTTCGACCACAGGATGCCGCGCCAGCCGTCCAGGCTGAAGCCCCATTCGACATTGCCGTATTTGCCGGGCAGCAGGAAGGAATAGACCACCACGATCAGCAGCGGCCCGGCGGCGGCGACGGTCAGAACCACCAGCGCCGGCGCCGACAGAAGCCAGCCGTTGCGGGCAGAGCGGGCGGTCTGGGCCTCTTCGGCGGCGCTCATCCCTAATCCTCCACCACGCGGGCGGCGCCGGGCACCGGGCGCAGGCCGACGCGCTGGCCCTGCGCCAGCCCCGCCTCGCCGTCGGCCGGGCTTTGCAGCCGCGCCACCACCTCGGTCCCGTCGGCCAGTTCCAGATGGCAATGGGTGTCGGTGCCGAAATAGACCAGCGTCCTGACCGTGGCGGCCAGCGCCCCGGCCTCGGCCGGATCGCACAGGCGCAACTGCTCGGGCCGGATCGTCACGGTGACGGCGCCGCTGCGCCCGGCCTGATCGGCCAGTTCGATCACGTCGCCGGTGGCCAGCCGCACGCCGCCGGGCACGGTGGTGGCCGGCAGGAAGTTGGTCTCGCCGATGAAACTGGCGACAAAGCGGTTGACCGGCCTTGTGTAGATGTCCTTGGCGCTGCCCACCTGCTGCAGCTTGCCCGCGCTCATCACGCCGATGCGGTCCGACATGGTCAGGGCTTCTTCCTGATCATGGGTCACGAAGACAAAGGTGATGCCGGTCTCGGTCTGTAGCCGCTTCAGTTCGATCTGCATTTCCTTGCGCAGCTTCAGGTCCAGCGCCGAAAGCGGTTCGTCCAGCAACAGCACCTTCGGCTGCGGTGCCAGCGCGCGGGCCAGCGCCACCCGCTGCTGCTGGCCGCCCGAAAGCTGGCTGGTCTTGCGCCCCGCCATCGCCTCAAGCTTGACCAGCGCCAGCATGCGGTCGGTGGTTTCCTTCACCTCGCGCGCCGGGCGGCCCTGCATGGTCAGGCCAAAGCCGATGTTCTGCGCCACAGTCAGATGGGGAAACAGCGCATAGCTCTGGAACACCGTGTTCACCGGCCGGCGGTTGGGGGGCAGGTGGGTGATGTCCTGCCCCTCCAAGAGGATGGAGCCCGAGGTCGGCATCTCGAACCCCGCGATCAGCCGCAGAAGCGTGGTCTTGCCGCAGCCCGAAGGGCCAAGCAGCGTAAAGAACTCACCCTTGCGGATTTCGACCGACACATCGTCCAGCGCGCGCACGGCGCTGTCGCCCTGACCGAAAGCCTTCACGGTGTTGCGGGCCTCGACGGCATTGACTGCGTTCAAGGTGACTCGCTCCCTGTCGTTTTGATCATATTGGGCGCCCCGAGGCCCTGGCGCAACGGAAGTTTGACCGAAGCGTCACTTCGGCAAAACCGATGTCAAGCGCCCGGGCGCCCGCCGCGCAGCCCAGGGTTGCGCCGCCTCGATCTCTGCACAAAGCGCGATCAGTTCTTCATCGGCGCCGAAAGCGGCGGCCAGATGGATGCCGACGGGCAGCCCGCCCGAGGACATGGCAAGGGGCAGGCTGGCCGCCGGCTGGCCGCTGGCGTTGAAGACGGCGCAGAAGGGCGAATAGGCAAAGATGCCGTCCGGGCCGATGCGGTAGTCCAGATAATCCTCGGTCACCGGGGCAAAACGGCCGATCCGCGCCGGCGGCTCGGCCAGCGTGGCCGACAGAAGGATGTCGTGGCCGCCCTCGGCAAAGAACGCCGCCATCTGCCGGCCAAAGGCGTGAATCTCGCCCACCGCCTCCAGATAGCGGGTCGGGTGCAGGGTTTCGGCATAGGCCACCGCGCCGCGGATCACCCCGTCGCACAGATCGGGGGTCAGCGCGCGGCCCTTCAGCGCCTTCCTGACCGACAGGGCGGAGCCCACGCCGACGATATCGGTCCAGGCCCGCATCATCATGCCGATATCCGCCGCCGGCCGCGCCGGCATCACATGGTGGCCAAGGCTTTCCAGAAGCCGCCCCGCCGCGCGCACCGCCTCGGCCACTTCGGCATCAATCGCGCCGCCGGTGAAGGTGGTGTCACAGATCGCCACCCGCAGCCGGCGCGGCGGCCGGGTGATCGCGTCGGCATGGCTGCGCGCCAGCGGCGGCGCGACATAGGGTGCACCCAGGTCCGGCCCCTGACAGCAGTCGAGCATGGTGGCCGTGTCGCGCACGCTGCGCGTCAGGAACCCGTCAATCGCCATGCCGGCCCAGCCCTCACCGGCGTAAGGCCCGTCGGGCAGCCGCGCCCGGGTGGGCTTGAAGCCGAAAAGCCCGCAGGATGATGCCGGTATCCGCACCGATCCGCCGCCGTCCGATCCATGGGCCATCGCGACGATCCCCGCCGCGACCGCCGCCCCCGAACCGCCCGAAGACCCGCCGGGCGTGTGGCCGGGGTTCCAGGGGCTGCGCGTCGGCCCGCCGTAAACCTGCGCCTCGGTCACCGCGCCCACGCCGCCCTCGGGGCTGGTGGTGCGGCCGAAGGTGACGACGCCGGTCGCCCGGATGCGCTGAAAGATCGCCGAATCGCGGTCATAGCGGGTGCCGGCAAACAGCCGGCTGCCGTTGTGGCTGGGAAAATCCACCGCCTCGCAGCCCAGATCCTTCAGAAGGAACGGCACGCCGCGGAACGGCCCGCGCGGCAGGCCCTCGGCAATCGCCCGCCGCGCCACGCCTTCCTGCATCAAGACCACGGCGTTCAGCGCCGGATTGCGCGCCTCGACCGCCGCCAGCGCGGCATCCAGCAACTCGGTCGGGCTGACATCGCCGCGCGCCAGCATCCCCGCCAGTTCGGTCGCATCGCGCACATCCAGATCGCCGATCATTTTTCTCTCCCCGCTGCTGATCCCAGCCTTGCCGCCCGTGGCCCGGCTTTCCACCCCGCAACCGTCGCCCAGGGGTCGCAAACCGACGCTGATCCGCCGCTTGCGCATCCTGACGCCCTTACCCCCGTCCTCTCTCCCTAAATATCCCGGGGTGAGGGCCGGCACGGCCCGAGGGGCAGCGCCCCTTGCCCCCGCAATCAGGCGCTTGACAGCCGGGATGGCTCAACTATGCAGGGCCTGCCTTCGGTTCCGGGGAAACCCGGATGAAAAGGGAACGCGGTGCGATGCCGCGGCTGCCCCCGCAACTGTAAGCGGCGAGTGACGGCGGACAAGGCCACTGGGGAAGCCCCCGGGAAGGCCCGCCCGATCCCAGACCCGCGAGCCAGGAGACCTGCCGAGGTGATCACCCTTTCCGCTGCGCGGGGTGCGCGGAGGAGGGCGGTTATCCGCCAGAGGTGACGTCACGCGCGTCACGGGCCGAAGATTCTCCGGGACGCAAACGCATCGCAGGCGGGCAACCGCATAGGGGGATATACCCATGAGAAGAACGGCAATTTCTGTCCTGGCGCTGACGGCGGCGCTGTCGGCTCCGGCGCTGGCGCAAGACGATGATGAGGCGCTGATCCTGCTGGGCAATGTCACGCTGTCGGCGTCGAAGGCGCCGGTCGCGCTGTCGAAGACCGGGGCGACGGTGGATGTGGTCACCGAAGAAGAACTGAAGAAGACCGGCGGCCTGTCGGTGGCCGAGGCGTTGGCGCGCCTGCCGGGCGTGTCGGTGGCGCGTTCGGGCGGCATCGGCACCTCGACCGCGCTCCGGCTGCGCGGGCTGTCCGGCCCCTATATAGGCGTGCGCATCGACGGCATCGACGTGGCCGACCCCTCGGGCACCCAATGCGCCTATGACTTCGGCTCGACCGTCTCGGGCGGGATCAGCCGGATCGAGGTGCTGCGCGGTTCGCAATCGGCGCTTTACGGCTCCGAGGCGATCGGCGGCGTGGTGGACATCACCACCTTCACCGCCCAGGAAGAAGGCACCCATGGCCAGGCCGCGCTGGAAGGCGGCTCGAACGGCACCTATGCCGGCACCGTCGCCATCGCCACCCGCACCGACCGCGCCGAACTGTCCTTCTCGGCCAGCCGCACGATTTCCGACGGCATCTCGGCCTATGCCTACGGGACCGAGGATGACGGTTTCGAAACCACCTTCCTGACCTTCAAGGCGGCCTATGACCTGACCGATACCCTGCGCATCGGCATCAACGGCTTCTGGCGCGACAGCTTCACCGAGTTCGACAGCCAGACCGGCGACAACGCCCAGACCGAAGAAGGCGAACTGCGCGGCGCCCGGGTCTTTGCCGAGTTGCAGACCGGCGCGGTCGATCACAGCCTGTCCTTCGCCCATACCGACACGCTGCGCTATTACCCGCTGGGCTTCGTGCAGACCTATGCCGGCGACCGCGATCAGCTGACCTACGAAGGCCGCTGGTCGGGCAACGACCGCCTGGCGCTGACCTGGGGCGTGGATCACACCACCGAAACCTTCGGCTCGGACTTCGACGGCGGCGAGGCCACCATCACCTCGGTCTATGGCGAGGCGCTGTTTTCACCCAATGCCGATCTCGACCTGTCGCTGGCCCTGCGCCACGACAACCACGACACCTTCGGCGGCAAGGTATCGGGCCGCGCCGCGCTGGCCTGGCGGCCGACCGAAGACTGGGTGGTGCGGGCCGTCGCCTCGACCGGCTTCCGCGCGCCGTCGCTGTATGAGCTTTATTCGGCCTACGGAAACACAGGCCTGACCCCGGAAACCAGCCAGAGCTTTGAACTGGGGGTTGAACGGGTCTTCGGCGAAAAGGGCTCGCTGCAGGCCACGCTGTTCCACACCGGCATCGACAACATGATCGGCTTCGACGGCACCTCGACCGCCTGCGCCTCGGGCTTCGGCTGCTATGCGCAGGTGCCGGGCACCACGACGACGCAGGGTGTCGAACTGATCGGCACCTATGAACTCGCCCCGGGCTGGAGCGTCTTCGGCAACTACACCTATACCGATGCCAAGACCGAAAACGGCGGCAGCACCAACCGTCTGGTGCGCACCCCGCGCCACGATCTGGCGCTGGGGGTTGAGGGGCGGTTCAACGACCGGCTGAGCGGTGTGGTCACCGTGCAGCATGTGGCCGACTTCCTTGATACCGGCGTCTGGCCCGCGCCGACCGGCCCGATGCCCGACTATACCGTCGTCAACCTGGGCCTGACCTATGACATCACCGATCAGGCGCAGGCCTATCTGCGGGTCGATAACCTCTTTGACGAGGAATATCAGACCGTCCGCAACTACGGCCAGCCCGGCCGTCAGGTGTTCGTCGGTGTCCGTGCCAGCTTCTAGGGCGGCTCTGGCGCTGGCGCTTGCCGCCTGTGCCCTGCCTGCCGCGGCCGATGCGCCGCGGCGGGTGGTTTCGATCAACCTCTGCACCGATCAGCTGGCGATGATGCTGGCCGGTCCGGGGCAGCTGGTTTCCGTCTCGGTTCTGGCCAGCGAGGTGCAGTCGTCCTCCATGGTGGCCGAGGCCGCGGCCTATCCCGCGAACCACGGTCAGGCCGAAGAGGTCTTTCTGATGCAGCCCGATCTGGTGCTGGCGGGCAGCTATACCGCCTTGGCCACCGTTGATCTGCTGAAGGGCCTTGGCATACCCGTGGTGCAGGTGCCGCCGGCGGATTCGCTTGATGAAGCGGTGGAACAGGTGCGGATCGTCGGCCGCGCCCTGGGGCAGGAGGCGCGGGCCGAGGCCGTGGCCAAGGCCTTTGCCGATGGCATCGCCGCCGCGCGGGTCACGGGTGACAGCCACCCCGCCGCCTTCTACCATCCGAACGGCTACACGACGGGTCAGGGCACGCTGGCCAATGAGGTGATGGAACTGACCGGCTTTCACAACATCGCCGCCACGGCGGGCGTGACCGGCGGCGGGGTGCTGCCGCTGGAACGGCTGGTCATGGCAGGGCCGGATCTGATCGTGACCTCGGAACCCTATCCCGGCGCCTCACGCGCCGAAGAAATCCTGTCGCATCCCGCCCTTGGCGCGGTCGAGGCCGGGGCCGGTGCCCGGCTGACCAGCGATGCCGACTGGGTCTGCGGCACGCCGCACCTTCTGCGCGCCATCGCCCGCATGGGTGCGGCGCGTGCGGCGGTTGAGGGCGGTCAATGATTATTGCGAGCATTATCAATTCGATGAATGAGAAAGTTAATTCATTCTGTGAACTGTCGCCGGGCCTGGCGCGACACCGATTTTTCGTCGAAAAATCGCTCACTTGGGGAATGATGTGAAAGTCATCCTTCCCCTCGCGCTTCTGGTGGCGGTTCTGTTCGCCGCCTCGCTGATGGTCGGGCCGGCGGCGGCGGGGCTGGGGGACAGTCTGGCGGCGCTTTTCACCGGCAAGGGTGAGGCGCTGGTGCTGATCATGCGCGAAATCCGTCTGCCGCGCGCGCTGCTCGGGCTGATGATCGGTGCGACGCTGGGGCTGGCCGGGGCGGCGATGCAGGGGTATCTGCGAAATCCCTTGGCAGAACCGGGGATTATCGGCATTTCCTCCAGCGCGTCCCTTGGCGC
>JACZKR010000330.1 GCA_014859945.1 Paracoccaceae bacterium
GGGCTGGCCTTCTTCCTGCTGGTGGCGGTGATCGTGCCTTTGGGCGTGGGGCCGGAACCGGCGGTGCTGGCCCGCATCGCGCCGGGCATCCTGTGGGTGGGGGCGCTGCTTTCGTGCCTTCTGTCGCTGGACCGCATCTTCGCGCTGGATTTCGAGGACGGCTCGCTGGACCTTCTGGCCACTGCACCCCTGCCGCTGGAGGCGATTGCGGCGGCGAAGGCGCTGGCGCACTGGCTGGTGACGGGGCTGCCGCTGGTGGCGGTGTCGCCGGTGCTGGCGGTGCTGCTGAACCTGCCGGCCGGGGGCTATCTGTGGCTGGTGATCTCGCTGGCGTTGGGAACGCCGGCCCTGTCGGTGATCGGCGCCTTCGGGGCGGCGCTGACGGTGGGGCTGAAGCGCGGCGGGCTGCTGATGAGCCTTCTGGTGCTGCCGCTTTATGTGCCGACGCTGATCTTCGGTGCCGAAGTCGTGAAGCGGGGCGCGGCGGGGCTTGCCGTGGGCACGCCCTTGGCGCTACTTGCCGGGATCACCGCCGGGTCGCTGGCGCTGCTGCCTTTCGCGGCGGCTGCGGCAATCCGCGTCAACCTTCGCTAGCCGGGCTGTGCTAGGAACGGGCAGGATTTGGGACAAGCCATGTCGATCTGGGAATATGCCAACCCCAAGCGCTTCATGCAGACCTCGGGCCTGTTGCTGCCCTGGGTCACCGGGCTGACGCTGGCCTGTCTGGTGGCGGGCCTCATCTGGGGCTTTTTCCTGACGCCCGATGCCGACAAGTTCGGTTCGACCGTCAAGATCATCTACCTGCATGTGCCGGCCGCGATGATGGCGATTTCGGCCTGGGCGATGATGGTCGTCACCTCGATCATCTGGCTGGTGCGGCGGCACCATGTCAGTGCGCTGTCGGCCAAGGCGGCGGCACCGATCGGGCTGACCTTTACGCTGATCGGCCTTGTGACCGGCGCGATCTGGGGGCAGCCGATGTGGGGCACCTGGTGGGCCTGGGACCCGCGGCTGACATCGTTCCTGATCCTGGCGCTGTTCTATCTGGGTTATATCGCGCTGTGGTCGGCGGTGGAAAACCCCGATACCGCCGCCGATCTGACCAGCGTTCTGGCGATTGTCGGCTCGGTCTTTGCGTTCCTGTCGCGCTATGCGGTGCTGTTCTGGAATCAGGGGCTGCATCAGGGCGCGACCTTGTCTTTGGACAAGGAAGAGAACATCTCGGATGTCTATTGGCTGCCGCTGCTGTTGTGCATTGCCGGGTTCGTGCTGCTGTTCGTGGCGTTGGTGCTGTTGCGGACGCGGACCGAGATCCGGGCGCGGCGGCTGTCGGCCCTTCTGGCGCGGGAGAGACTGGCATGATTCCCGATCTTGGCAAATATGCCGGCGTGGTGATGTGGTCCTATATCGCCACCATCGCGCTGATCGCGGCGCTAGTTGTGCTGTCGCTGTGGCAGGGCGCCAAGGTGAAGCGCCAGTTGCGCGAGGTCGAGGAACGGCAGGGGCGCGACCATGGGTAAGTGGCTGATGGCGCTGCCGCCGGTGCTGTTTCTGGCGCTGGCCGGCACCTTCTGGTGGGGCATGCAGCGTGAAAACGCGGGCGAGGTGCCTTCAGTCTTCATCGGCCGCGCGGCGCCGGCGGTGGGTGAGGCGGCGCTGTCCGGCGTTCCGGGCGTGACCGACCTGACCGAGGGCCGCGTGACCGTGGTGAACTTCTGGGCCAGCTGGTGCCCGCCCTGCCGCGCCGAACATCCGACGCTGAAGGCGCTGTCGGCCGAGGGCATCCGGGTGATCGGCGTCAACATGCTGGACCGTGAGGCCGATGCGCTGGCCTTTCTGGGCGAAGAGGGCAATCCCTTTGCCGGCGTGGTCTTTGACCCGCGCGGGCGCACCCGGATGGACTGGGGGGTGACCGCGCCGCCCGAAACCTTCATCCTGCGGCCCGACGGCACGGTGGCCTTCCGCTTCATCGGACCCATGGTGGGCGACGACTATACACAGCGTTTCCGGCCCGAGCTGGACAAGGTGCTGGCGGCGGACTGACCGCCCCTTCAGATCAAGGTGATCGCCCAGGCGAAGGCGGCCAGAAAGGCCAGTGCGGCGGCATCGGCCCATAACGGGCTGCTGCGCTGCGTTGCGGTGTCCTTGGGTTTCATCTTGTTCCCTTTCCGTTCATCCCGCCAGACTGCGCCATCAGGATGAAGCAAAGGTTAAGGCGGAAGAGAGGGGGGGCAGCGGTCTTCTTCCTGCTTGCGCCATGCGCTTTCGGGGCGTTTTGCGGCGGGCCGGCACCTGAAGCCGGCCCGCCGCGCGCGTGCAGGAAGGGGTGGATATTCGCAGAATCGACCTGCCTCACCCAATCTGACCGAGGCCATCGCCGAGGTCACAGGGCAACGGTGCCCCTTGCCCCGCCGGTGGCCCCAAAGGCCGCCGGCCAGCGCCCGCCCCGCCCATGGCGGGCGCTTCACGCCCGCCGGGGCAGGCGCCGGCCTGTGGCATGAGGGCTGAACCGGGCAAGCTGCGCCGCCGCGCGTCGGGCGGGGAAAGGCAGTGCCTTTCCTTTTCCGCCCGGGCCAGAAGGCATCCAGAAGGCGCAGGCTGCGCGCTCACGGCAGGAACGCCCATAAGCCAAAGGAAAGGCCCGGAGGTTCCCCCCCGGGCCTTTCCTTTCTGCCTGTCGTGCCCTCAGCCCTTGGCGAGGTTGCGCAGGACGTAGTGCAGCACGCCGCCGTTTTCGACATATTCGATCTCGATGGCGGTATCGATGCGGCACTTGATCTGGATGGTCTTGGTCGTTCCGTCGCCGTAGGTGATGTGGCAGGGCACCATGCTGAGCGGCTTCAGGTCGCCCTCCAGCCCTTCGATGGTCACCACCTCATCGCCCTTCAGGCCCAGGGTCTTGCGGTTTTCGCCCGGGCTGAATTCGAACGGGATGACGCCCATGCCGACCAGGTTCGAGCGGTGGATACGCTCGAACGACTCGGCGATGACCGCCTTGACGCCCAGAAGTGCCGTGCCCTTGGCCGCCCAGTCGCGCGAGGAACCGGCGCCGTATTCGATGCCGCCGAAGATCACCAGCGGCGTGCCCTGTTCCTGATAGGCCATCGAGGCGTCGAAGATCGAGGTCTGCACCCCGTCCGGACCCTTGGAATAGCCGCCTTCGACACCGTCCAGCATCTCGTTCTTGATGCGGATGTTGGCGAAGGTGCCGCGCATCATCACCTCATGGTTGCCGCGGCGGGCGCCATAGCTGTTGAACTCGCTGACCGGAACCTGACGTTCCACCAGATACTTGCCGGCCGGCGTCGTCGGCTTGAACGAACCGGCGGGGCTGATGTGGTCGGTGGTGATCATGTCGCCCAGAAGCGCCAGCACCCGCGCGCCGGTGATGTTCGAGATCGTCCCCGGCGTCCTGGCCATGCCGCGGAAATAGGGCGGGTTCTGGATATAGGTCGAGGTCGGCGGCCAGTCGTAGGTTTCGCGCTCGGTCACCTCGACCGCCTGCCACTTCTCATCGCCCTTGAAGACATCGGCGTATTTGGTCTGGAACATCTCACGCGTGACCACGGTGTCCACCATGTCGGCGACTTCCTTGGTGGTGGGCCAGATGTCCTTCAGGAACACGTCCTTGCCGTCCGGCGTCTGGCCGATCGGATCGCGGGTCAGGTTGATGTTCATGTCGCCGGCGATGGCATAGGCGACAACCAGCGGCGGCGAGGCCAGGAAGTTGGCGCGGACATCGGGCGAAATCCGGCCTTCGAAGTTGCGGTTGCCCGACAGGACGGCGGCGGCGACCAGATCGTTGTCGTTGATCGCCTTGGAAATCGCCGGATCGCCCAGCGGACCCGAGTTGCCGATGCAGGTGGTGCAGCCATAGCCCACCAGGTTGAAGCCGATGGCATCCAGATCTTCCTGCAGGCCCGAGGCGGCAAGGTATTCGCCCACCACCTGCGACCCGGGGGCCAGCGAGGTCTTGACCCAGGGCTTGCGGGTCAGACCCAGCGCGCGGGCCTTGCGGGCCACCAGACCGGCGCCCATCATCACATAGGGGTTCGAGGTGTTGGTGCACGAAGTGATCGCGGCAATCACCACCGAGCCGTCGGTGATGGTGTAATCCTTGCCATCGACGGCGACGACCTTGCGCACGTCTTTCGCCGGAGCCGTCACCGCGCCGCCCTCGGCGCCCATCGCGTTCGCGTCGGCCGAGATGTCGATGCCGCGGTAATCGGCCACGACCTTGTAGAAGGTGCGGGCCGAGTCGGTCAGCGGCAGGTAATCCTGCGGGCGCTTCGGACCCGAGATCGCCGGAACGATGCTGCCCATGTCCAGATGCAGGGTCGAGGTGTAGATCGGGTCATAGCCCGCATCGCGCCACATGCCGTTGGCCTTGGCATAGGCTTCGACCAGCGCGATCCGCGATTCCTCGCGCCCCGTGTTGCGCAGGTAGCGCAGGGTCTCGTTGTCGATCGGGAAGAAGCCGCAGGTCGCACCGTATTCCGGCGCCATGTTGGCGATGGTCGCGCGGTCGGCCAGCGGCAGGTAGTCCAGCCCCTCGCCATAGAACTCCACGAACTTGTTCACCACGCCATGCTTGCGCAGCATCTGCACGACCTTCAGCACAAGGTCGGTCGCCGTGGTGCCTTCGACCATGCGGCCGGTCAGCTTGAAGCCCACGACTTCAGGGATCAGCATGGAAACCGGTTGGCCCAGCATCGCGGCCTCGGCCTCGATCCCGCCCACGCCCCAGCCCAGAACGGCCAGGCCGTTGACCATGGTGGTGTGGCTGTCGGTGCCGACGAGGGTGTCGGGGTAGGCCACAAGGTTGCCGTCCTGATCGGTGTCGGTCCAGACGGTCTGGGCCAGATATTCCAGGTTCACCTGGTGGCAGATGCCGGTGCCGGGGGGCACGACGCGGAAGTTGTTGAACGCCTTCTGACCCCATTTCAGGAAGACGTAACGCTCCATGTTCCGCTCGTACTCGCGGTCCACGTTGGCCTGGAAGGCGCGGGGGGTGCCGAATTCGTCGATCATGACCGAGTGGTCGATCACAAGGTCAACCGGGTTCAGCGGGTTGATCTTCTGCGCGTCGCCGCCCAGTCCCAGAATGCCGTCGCGCATCGCGGCAAGGTCCACCACCGCCGGAACGCCGGTGAAGTCCTGCATCAGCACGCGGGCGGGGCGGTAGGCGATTTCACGGGGGTTCTTGCCGCCCATCTTGCCCCAGTCGGAGAAGGCCTTGATGTCATCGACCGAGACGGTCTTGCCGTCTTCGAACCGCAGCATGTTTTCCAGCACCACCTTCAGCGCCGCCGGAAGCTTTGCGAACTCGCCCAGGCCGGCCGCTTCGGCGGCGGGGATCGAGTAATAGGAAACCGTCTGCCCGCCGGCGCTCAGGCTCTGGCGGGTCTTCTGGCTGTCGTGTCCTACGGTGACGGTCATGCGGGCCTCCTCATGGCTGGCGTCCTTGCGGGGTTGATGCCCAGAAGGGCGGTCCGACGCAAGGGAATCATCTGGGCTTGGCGAGATTGTATGCAATTGTATGCCGAATTGCCAGCGCCTTTTCTGCAACTGCGCAGGGATCAGGCACTCGCAAAACCTTGATTGGCACCCGGTTGGCGGCTTTTGTAGACAGGGGGAACCAGTCGGGGAACGGAACCACGCGATGATGCGACAGATTGTCAGTGCCGCAGGCGGCCTTTGGCTTGGCCTTGCCGGTGCCGCGCTGGCCCAGAGCGGGCCGGCGCCTGACATGGGCGCCGCGGCAGTGGCCCCCCCGGGCCGCGCGGTGGCCGAGGCGCCGCCGGTGCCCGGCGCCAAACCCTCCCGCGACAGCGACACCGCGCCGATGCCCGCGACCGCATCCGAGCAGGGGGTGGTGGTTGAACTTTACACCTCGCAGGGCTGTTCTTCCTGTCCGCCGGCCGATGCGCTGATGGAGGAACTGGTGACCCAGCCCGGCGTCATCGCCCTGGCGCTGCATGTCGACTACTGGGACTACATCGGCTGGAAGGACACTTTCGCCAATCCCCGCTTCACCGACCGGCAAAAGGCCTATGCCCGCGCCGAAGGCTCTCGCATGATCTACACGCCGCAGATGATCGTCGGCGGGCGGGAACGGATTGTCGGTCATGAGCCGGGCCAGCTTTCCGATGCGCTGCGCCGCCGGATGCCGCCGAAAAGCCCGGTGCGCCTGACGGTGGAACGGCAGGGCGACATGGTGATTATCCGCGCCGAGGCCGATCCGCCGCTGTCGCGCGGCGTGCGGGTGCAGCTGGTGCGCTATCAGCCCCAGCAGACGGTCGAGATCATGGGCGGCGAAAATGCCGGCCAGATCGTGACCTATTCCAACATCGTGACCGACTGGCAGGTGGTGGGCGAATGGCCCGGCACCGCCCCGCTGGAGCTTCAGGCCCCCGCGCCCGGTGCCGCGCCGGTGGTGGTGATCCTGCAGAACGAAGGCCCGGCCGATATCGTGGCCGCCGCCGCCCTGCGCTGATCGGAACCGCCGTTCAGGCCCGGTCGTCCTTGGGGCTGCCCATCACCACGAAGGTCGTGATCGACTGAACCTGCGGCAGCACGCCCAACACTTCGGTATGCCAGTGTTTGTAGGCGGCCAGATCGGCCACCTCGACCCGCAGCAGATATTCGATGGTGCCGGTGACGTTGTGGCATTCCCGCACCTGCGGCGCCCGGGCCACCGCCCGTTCAAACGCCTCTTGCGCGGCCTTGGTGTGGCTGTTCAGCCCCACGGTCACATAGGCGACAAAGCCGATGCCCAGCTTTGCGCCGTCGATCACCGCGCGGTAGCCGCTGATCACGCCCGCCCGCTCCAGCGCCTGCACCCGCCGCAGACAGGCCGAGGGCGAAAGGCCCACCCGTTCCGCCAGATCAAGATTCGCCATCCGGCCGTCACGGGCCAGTTCCTGCAATATCCGTTGGTCGATAGGGTCAAGCTTGATCATGGATTGCAGGATTATTGTCATGGGAACAATAATTGCAATCCCATGCGGCGCAGCCCGGTGCATTATTGCGCCATGACAGCCGATCTTTTCCTGGCCCTTCTGGGCTTTGCCTTCGCCACCTCGGTCACGCCGGGGCCCAACAACCTGATGCTGATGGCTTCGGGCGCCAATTTCGGCTTCCGCCGCACCATCCCGCATATGCTGGGCATCTCGGTGGGCTTTGCCGTGCTGGCGCTGGCGGCGGGGCTGGGGCTGGCG
>JACZKR010000047.1 GCA_014859945.1 Paracoccaceae bacterium
GTTCGGGCGGGGCGGCCTCGGCCATGGACGAGGCTTCGGGGCCGGTCACCGGCGCCGGGGCGCCCGGCAGATCGGCACGGTGTAGCGGCCCCTGCCCGGTCAGCGGCAGGATCACCGCAATGCCGGCGATCAGGGCTGCGGCCGAGGTGGTGGCGGCAAGAGCGGGGCGTGAGGAAAGCGACTTCAGCATGGAAAGCACTCCGGCAATGACTCCCGCCTTCGGGGGCGGGCTGTCACTGGAACGGGCGGCATCGGCCGATCCTTGGAGTCGGTCGAAATTTTCCATCGCCAGCGCCATCGCGCGGGCCTTCGCATCGGCATCGGGCGCAGGGGCTGCGGCGCGCAGGGCGGATTTCAGCCGGTCAAGATCGTCGGTCATGCCGCCCCCTCTGCCGCCGCGATCCCTCGCAGCCGCTTTTTCACTTCCGACATGCGCCAGGCAATCGTGCCCTCCGAAACGCCCAGAACCGCGCCCGCCTCGGCCTGGGTCATCTCTTCGCCCAGAACCAGCGCCACGGTGTCGCGCAACTCGGGTGAAAGCCGCGCCATGGCGCCCGTCAGCCAGTCCAGCGCCTCGGCTTCTTCGGCGATCTGCGCCTGACGTGCCAACTCCCAGTCGCCCCAGCCGTCGGCGGCGCGGGCGCGGGTGGACTGGCGGCGGCGCAGGTCATGCGCGGCATTGACGACGACGCGGTAAAGCCAGGTGGTGAACCGCGCCTCGGCCCGCCAGTGCATCAGCTTGACCGGCAGGGCGGCGCAGATGTCCTGCGCCAGATCCTCGGCATCGGCGCGGCTTCCGGTCAGCCGGAAGGCCAGCCCGAAGATGCGGTCGTAATGGCGGCCGATCAGGGTGGCAAAGGCCGCCCTGTCGCCACCCCGGGCGGCCTCGGCAAGCATGTCGTCGGGCGTATCCATCAGCATGACAGTGCTTTGACGCGGGCCGGAAGTCCATCCTTGGGGCGGACCGGGAAAAATCCGCCCCGGGTGATCGGGGGTCAGTAAAGCAGGCTGTCATAGACGCCATAGGCGCCTGCCATCGACCGCACATCCTCGCTTTGGCCCGTGCGGCGGGCATAGGCGACGACGGCCGAATAGGTGCCCGGCCCGAACGAGCCGTCGATCTGGCCGCGATAATAGCCCCAGCCGGCCAGTTCGCGCTGGATCGCGCGGCGGTCGCGGCTGGAATAGCTTTGCCAGGCCCGGGCCAGCGCGGTGCGGTAGATCGAGCCGTGTTCCTCATAGACCGGCGGGGGCCGGTGGCCGTGGGGCGGCTGGGGTTGCGGCTGCGGATAGGGATAGGGCTGCGGATAGGGCTGCGGGCGCGGCGCGCGGTTCTTTTCCAGATCGCGCAGGATGCTTTGCAGCAGCAGCGTGCCGGCGATGCCGGTCAGGGCGCCCTGTTCACGGTCGCCCCAGGCAAGGGCGGGGGCGGCGGGGGTCAGGCCGATGGCAAGCGCCACGGCGGCGGTCAGGGCATTCTTGCGAAGGGTGTTGGCCATCTTGTTCGTCCTTTCATCGGGCCCTGGCAGCGGGCCATGAGCCGAAACTGGGCAAACCGGCGGCGCTAGACAAAATCCCGGCGCGGTTATGGGATAACAGCCCCTAAACCCGGGGCGGAAAGGGGGCCGGCGCCGCAGGCGTAGGGTGCGTGGTCCCCACGCACCTTCGCGGCCCGGTCATGGCGCGGGAGCGGTGCGTGCAAGCACGCACCCTACAGGCGGCAGCGTTCCTGACGCGCCCCAGCCCGCACCACAACGGGCGGAACAGGAAACGCACCGCGTTTCCCCGCCCGTCGCGACCACGCCGCTGCAAGACCGCCAACCATAAGCAACGACAAAGGCCGGCGCCCGACCCGGCGGGCGAGAAGCGCCCGCCATGGGCGGGTCGGGCGCTGGCCGGTGGCCTTTGGGGCCACCGGCGGCAAGGGGAACCTGCACCGCGTGACCACGGCGATGGCCGGGGTCAGGGGAACGGAGGGCGTTTCCCCGTTGGAACCCGCAACCCCCGGCACCAAAGAAAACGGGGCCCGAAGGCCCCGTCCGATCCGCCGCTGTGCCGGTTCTCAGACTGACAGGCAGATGTATTTCATCTCCAGATAGTCTTCCATCCCATGGCGGCTGCCTTCGCGGCCCAGACCGGATTGCTTGACGCCGCCGAAGGGTGCCACCTCGGTCGAGATGATGCCGGTGTTCACGCCGACGATGCCGTATTCCAGCGCTTCCTGCACCCGGGTCACCCGGCCGATGTCACGGGCGTAGAAGTAGGATGCCAGACCGAAGATCGTGGCATTGGCCTTCTCGACCACCTCTTCCTCGGTCTCGAACCGGAACAGCGGCGCGACAGGGCCGAAGGTTTCCTCGTTCGTCACCACCATCTCATCCGTCACGCCGGTCAGGATGGTGGGCTGGAAGAAGTTGCCGCCCAGCTCATGCCGGTCGCCGCCCAGGATCACCTTGGCGCCCTTGGCGGTGGCGTCGGCGATATGTTCCTGCACCTTTTCAACCGCGGCCATGTTGACCAGCGGGCCGAATTCGACCGCCTCCTTCAGCCCGTCACCCACGCGGGTCTTGGCCACAGCGGCGCGCAGTTTCTCGGCGAAGGCATCATAGACGCCGGCCTGCACATAGATGCGGTTGGCGCAGACGCAGGTCTGGCCGTTGTTGCGGAACTTCGACGCAATGGCACCGGCCACGGCGGCATCCAGATCGGCGTCGTCAAAGACGATGAAGGGTGCGTTGCCGCCCAGCTCCATCGAGCATTTCATCACCTGATCGGCCGCCTGACGCAGCAGGATGCGCCCCACCTCGGTCGAGCCGGTGAAGGTCAGCTTGCGGACCAGATGGTTCTCGCAGAACTCCTTGCCGATGTCCGAGGACCGCTTTGAGGTGATGACGCTGAAGATGCCCCCGGGCAGGCCCGCGCGTTCGCCCAAGACCGCCAGAGCCAGCGCTGACAGCGGGGTTTCCGCCGCAGGCCGCGCGACAAAGCCGCAGCCCACGGCCAGCGCCGGGCCGCATTTGCGGGTGATCATCGCATTCGGGAAGTTCCACGGCGTGATGGAACCGACAACGCCGATCGGCTGTTTCAGCACGGTCAGGCGCTTGTCGCGCTGGTGGCCAGGGATGGTTTCGCCATAGATCCGCTTGGCCTCTTCGCTGAACCATTCGATGAAGCTGGCACCATAGGCAATCTCGCCCTTGGCCTCGGCCAGCGGCTTGCCCATCTCGGCGGTCAGGATCATGCCAAGGTCGTCCTGGTTCGCCATCATCAGGTCGAACCACTTGCGCATGACCTGCGCGCGTTCCTTGGCGGTGCGCGCGGCCCAGTCCTTCATCGCGGCATTGGCGGCGGCGATGGCGCGGGCGGTTTCCGCGCGCGACAGGTTCGGAACCTCGCAGATCACGTCGCCCCGCGCCGGGTTGACCACCGCAAAGGTCGAGCCGTCGTCGGCGTCAATCCACTCCCCGGCCACATAGGCCCGGGTGCAAAGAAGCGAAGGATCTTTCAGCAGATCGCGGAGGTTGGTGACGGAATCGAGCATCTGGGCCTCCCATTTCTCGGATGATCATGCAATGCAGGACCGGCCGCCAAAAGTCCAGTTGTCCGGGGGGCACTGGACCGAAGCTATCATCCGATCTGGAGTCATCACGATGGATTACGACCGCGAATATGCCAACGGCGCCTTCATTCCGGGTTCGGATGCGATGCCGGCCGAATGGGCGGCGCGGGCGGCGGCCTTCCGCGAAGGGCTGGGCGCGCGGGCGGAATGCGGGCTGGCCTATGGCCCCGGCGAACGGCAGCGGTTTGACCTGTTCCGCCCCGAAGGCACGGCGCGGGGGCTGATGGTCTTTGTCCATGGCGGCTACTGGCTGGCCTTCGGGCGCGAAAGCTGGTCGCATCTGGCCGCCGGTGCGCTGGCGCGGGGCTGGGCGGTGGCGATGCCCTCTTACACGCTGGCGCCCGAGGCGCGGATCGCCGCCATGACGGCCGAGATTGCGGCGGCGGTGCGGTCGGCTTCGGCGCTTGTGCCGGGGCCGGTCATGGTGACCGGCCATTCCGCCGGCGGGCACCTGTCGGCACGGATGGGCTGCGCCGACATGGATGTGCCGGTGGCCCGCGTGGTGCCGATCTCGCCCCTTGCCGATCTGGAGCCGCTGTCCTGGACGGCGATGAATGACCGGCTGGGCCTGGACGCTGCCGAAATCGCGGCCGAAAGCCCCTGCCGCCACAAGCTGCGGCCGGGCTGCACCGCCCATGTCTGGGTGGGCGGAATTGAGCGGCCGGCCTTCCTGTGGCAGGCGCGGCGGCTTGCCGAAGACTGGGCCTGCCCCTGGACGGTCGCCCCGGGCCGCCACCATTTCGATGTCATCGAAGACCTGTGCAACCCGGCCTCGGCCCTGATGGCCGCCTGTCTGGCGGGGCTGTAGCCCCGGCCCGCAACGGGCGGAACAGGAAACGCACCGCGTTTCCCCGCCCGCCGCGACCGGGTGGCCACAAGACCGCCAGCCAGCACCCGAAACAGAGGCCGGCGCCTGCCCCGGCGGGCGAGAAGCGCCCGCCATGGGCGGGGCGGGCGCTGGCCGGCGGCCTTTGGGGCCACCGGCGGGCAAGGTGAACCGGCACCGCGTGACCCCGGCGATGGCCAGGGTCAGGGAAAGCGGAGCCATCCCGGCTTGGAGGCGGTGCAGCCCCCGCAGCCCTACTTCTTGTCGAACGCCGCCATCGCGGCGAAGTCGATCAGGCCAAGGATGGTGCGGTTCTGCTCTTCGCTGCCGCCCTGCGCCTGCACCAGCACGCGGTTGTTCAGCAGCGCCGAGAAGCTGCCCTCCTGATTGAGGAAGGTGACGCCGCCGATCACCTCGGTCTTGCCCATCATCGCCATCATCGCCGGATTGCCCAGCATCCCCGCCATCGACGACACCATCATGTTGTCGGCAAAGGCCGTCAGCGTCACACCCGACCCGTCGGGCGCGTCATAGCGTGCCTCACCGCCCGAGCCGCCGCCGATCATGCCCAGATTGGCCGCCATGTCGGTGTTGTCGGTGCGGGTCCAGCCATCGGGCGCGGCGGGGAAATGCGACAAGAGAAGCCCGCCCTGCATCTCGGCCAGCGCCTTGGTCGCGGTGATCAGCTGCGCCGAAGTGCCGTTCAGATCGCCCGCCTCATAGGCGGATTGCGCGGCGGCAAGCGCGTCGGACACCGCATCGGCATGGGCGGAAAGGGGCGCAAGGGCAAAGGCGGCAAGCGCAGCGGCACGGCAAAGGACGGTCATCAATCTCTCCTGCGGAATGTTGCCAGGCCATAGGGCACAACCGGGAAGCCGGGGGCAAGTTGGGAAAACCTGCCCCCACCCCGTTGCAGGCCGCCCTACCGGTTGTCGGGCTGGGCGCGGACGGCCCGCCGCCCCGCGTAGGATATGCGGTAGGGCCCGCCGGCGGCCGAGGCGATCAGCCCTTTGCGCCGCAGGCTGTGGAACACCGGCAAGGTGCAGTCAGACAGCACCAGCCCGTCACGGGTGCGGCACAGAACGCCGGTCACCTTGCGGCCGGTGTCGCGGTCATGGGCGATATGCCCGCCCTGGGCCAGCACGTGCAGCACGCGCTGTTCGGAACGTGAGATATTCATGGGAAGTCCGGGTTTTCGGAATGCGTGAAGAAGGGGCCCCGGCCCGCAGGCCAGACCCTTTCGCCCTGTCTCCCCCGTCAGACGCGGGGGAAGGCGTCACACATTCTCGGACATCCACACTCCATCAGGCGCAATCCGCGCCCTTTCCAGATGGGCCGAAACCGCCGCTCCGTCAAGCCGGGCGGCGGGCGCGGTCAGGAATTCGCGTGCATCCGCTCGATATAGGCGCGCATTTCCTCGGCCTCGAGCCGGGCATCGCGCAGGCCTTCCATGGCGGCGCGCAGTTCGGCCTCGGTCTGGGCGATCTGGTTCATCAGCTCGGCCTCGCGGTTTTCCAGATAGATGATGGCCTGATCGCGCATCTCTTCGGCCTCGTGCAGCGACTGGGCCAGACGGTCCATCTCGCCCATGTCGCCGCCGGCGACGCGGGTGAAGCGGTGCAGCAGCCAGTAGGTGAACCAGCCCATCGCAAAGGCCAGAAGCAGGACGATCGCAGTGGCGACGATGAATTCGAGGCGGTTCATGGGGGCCTGTCCTGTCAGTCCTGGGCGGGGCGGGGTTGCGGGCGGATGGTCTTTTCAGCGGGCGCGACCGAAGGCGAATCGTCGCCCGAGAAATCGGGGCCTTCGGCGGCGGCATCGGCGCCTTCGGCCGGGGTGGTCGCATCTTCGGTGCCCGGCACGGCCGGCGCCGGCTGACCGATCGGCACGAATTCGATGCGGCGGTTGGCCTCACGCCCGGCTTCGGTTTCGTTGTCGGCAATCGGAACCGTCTCACCATAGCCCTTGGCGACAAGGCCCGACACATCGACCTGCCGGCCCTGCAGCGCCAGCAGCACCGCCTCGGCCCGCGCCTGGCTGAGCGCGAGGTTGCTTTCGTCGCGCCCCTGCGAGTCGGTGTGGCCGCCGATCTCCATGCGGATGCCGGGGCAGCGGCGCAGCACATCGGCCAGCGCCGTCATCACCCCGTTCGCGCGGCCGTCGATCTCGGCCGAGCCGGGGGTGAAGGCAATCTTGCCGCGCCGCAGGACATCGGCCACATCGGCCGCGCATTCCTCGGGCGTGGGCACCGAGGCGATGGGGTCAAGCGCCTCATCATAGCGCACGTCGACCTTGAAGCTTTGCCCCTGCCCCAGCTTGTCGGACAAGACCTGCGAGATGCGCGACTTGGCGAACTGCGACCCGGTAACGCCCGACACCTGCACGCTGTCGACCCGCACCACCAGCCGGCCTTCCTTCAGCTGCGACAGCGCCTCAAGCCCCGCCAGCACGCGGACGGGCCAGCCATCGGGCAGCCCCTGATCCAGCCGGGTGGCAAGGTAAACCTTGCCGGTGCCGAAAAGCGCCGTGGCATAGCTGTCCACCGCGGCGCGCTGCGCCTCATCCGTCAGGCGGCCGCGCAGCTCGATCCGGCCGGTTTCCCCGTTCAGAACGGCGGTGAATTCGGCCGGGCCTTCGACCGCCGTCGCAGCCTTTTCAAGCGTCGCGGTCAGCGAGAAGACATCGGGCAGCGCCGCGTCGAGTTCGCCCACCACGCGGTCAAAATCGGCCTGGCTGACGCCGGCCGCGGCCTGAAAGGTGACATCGGCATCTTTGAAGGTGATATCGGCCGCCTCCAGCGCCGCCACGGCGCGGATGCCCGCCGCCGCCGCCTCGGCCCAGGACGGGGTGGGCACACCCAGCCCGACCACGCAGCTTACCCGGCCTGCCAGCCCCGCCTCGGCCGCCGCCGCGATGATACGGGTGCGCGCCCGCTCGGAATCGGCCGAACAGGCATCAAACCGCAGACCGCCGGCATCCTTGACGAAGCGCAGCGTGAAGGGGGTGATCACCGGGCGCGGCGCCGAAACCTCGATCGTGGCGGGCAGGTTCTCGGGGCGGGCGGCGGAAAGCTTGACGGCGAAATCGCGCTTCTCGGCGTCGCTGGCAGCGATAGCGGTGATCTGGACGCCATCGGCGGCCACCGAAATCTTGGACCGGGGCAGAAGCTTCAGCGCCTCGATGCCGAAATTCAGCGCCGGGCCCCAGCTTTCGGGGGGCGGGTAATCGGCGGTTTCCAGCATGTCCTGCAGTTCGGTGCCGGGCTGCAGCGCCTCGGCCAGCGCGATCAGTTCGGCCTTGGTATCACCCTCGGGCAAGAGGCCGATCAGCTGGATGCCGTCATCGTTGCGCAGCATCTCGACCGAAAAGCGCGGCGCCTCGATGGCTTTCGCGGGCTCAACCTCCATCCGGTCGCGGATGCGCGAGTTGTCCACCATCCCGGCGGTCACGTTCACCACGCGGAAGCGCTGACCTTCGTTTGGCGCAGTGCCGTAAAGCTGAATCTGCAGCCCGTCGGCCCGCACCTCGACCCAGGTGATCCCCTCGGTCATCAGCCGTGACCGCACCGCCGCGGCCGAGATCCGTTCGATGATCAGCGAAGCGCCAAAGGCGATCAGCACCGCCACCACCAGCGCCGCGGCAAAAGCCGCCCAGGCCATCAGCGTCGGCGTAAGGCGCAGGGAAGGCAGCTTGACCACGGGAGAATCTTTGCAAGTGACTGGCCCGGACTGATTAAGCCGCCCCGGCAGGGGGATCAATCAAAGGAACGCCGCGATGGCAAGAAACAGCGCAGCAATCAGCCCGGCATCGCGGTTGGCGACAAAGGCGCGGCGGCAGGCGGCCGGATCGTCCAGATCAAGGCCGCGCATCTGCCAGACCATGTGCCAGCCCATGGCCCAGACGCCGAAAAGCCCGGCCAGCAAGGGCGCCAGCCGCCCCAAGGGCAGCGTGGCCAGCACCACGGCCAGCGCCATCATCACCACCACCGCCATCAGAAACCCGGTCAGCCAGCGGCGCGAGGACGTGCCAAAAAGCCGCGCCGTCGATTTCACCCCGATCAGCGCGTCGTCATCCTTGTCCTGATGGGCATAGATCGTGTCGTAATAAAGCGTCCACAGGATGCCCGCCGCGTAAAGCACCACTGCCGCCGGCGTGATGGTGCCGGCATGGGCGGCAAAGGCCAGCAGCGCCCCCCAGTTGAAGGCCAGCCCCAGAAAGGCCTGCGGCCACCAGGTGAACCGCTTGGCAAAGGGATAGATCGCCACCAGCCCCAGCGAAGCCACGCCCAGCCCGATCGCCAGTCCGTTGTAGCTGAACAGGATCGCCGCCCCCGCCAGCGCCTGCGCCACCATCCAGACCAGCGCCGCCCGCAGGCTGACCTGACCCGAGGGGATGGGCCGCGACCGGGTGCGCGCCACCGCCGCATCAATGTCACGGTCGGTGATGTCATTCCAGGTGCAGCCCGCCCCCCGCATCAGGAAAGCCC
>JACZKR010000331.1 GCA_014859945.1 Paracoccaceae bacterium
TCCTCTCTCTGCAAATATCCTGCGGGGGGTCCGGGGGGTGCAAAACCCCCCGGTTCCGCCGCCCGTCACATGCGGACCCGTTCCGATTTCGGATCATACATCGGTGCCAGCGAAGCGACGGCCTCATGCCGCACCCCCGCCACCTCGATCTCATAGCGCGCGCCCAGAAGGGATGCGTCGCTTTCGCCGGCGCAGGGCACATAGCCCATGGCAATCGCCCCGCCCAAGGCATGGCCATAGTTGCCGCTGGTGACGGGGCCGACGATCTTTCCGTCCCGCACCAACGCCTCGTTATGGAACAACAGCGGCGCCGGGTCTTTCAGCCGGAACTGCATCAGCCGGCGGGAAAGCCCCGTCTCTTCCCGGCGCAGAACCGCCTCGCGCCCGATGAACTCGGCCTTCTTCCGGCTGACGGCAAAGCCCAGACCCGCCTCCAGCACATGATCTTCGTCGGTGATGTCATGGCCCCAGTGGCGATAGGCCTTCTCGATCCGGCAGCTGTCCAGCGCATGCAGCCCGCACAGCTTCAGCCCCAGTCCCGCCCCGGCCTCGGCCAGCGTCTCGAACACATGGGCCGCCTGATCGGCCGAGGGATAGATTTCCCAGCCCAGTTCCCCCACATAGGTCACCCGCTGCGCCCGGGCGATCCCCATGCCGATCTCGATCTCGCGCGCCGTGCCAAAGGGGTGGCCCGCGTTCGAGAAATCGTCCGGGCTGACCGCCTGCATCAGATCGCGCGCCTTCGGCCCCATCACGCACAACACCGCCTCGGCCGCCGTGACATCGGTGATCGTGGCGAAATCCTCGCCGACATGGTCGCGCAGCCAGGCCAGATTGCGCTGCAGCGTCGCCCCCGGCACCACCAGCATATAGGCCCGCTCCGACAGCCGGGTCACCGTCAGGTCGGCCTCGATCCCGCCGCGCGGGTTCAGGAACATGGTGTAAACCACCCGCCCTTCGGCCACATCCATCTGCGCCGAACAGACCCGGTTCAGGAAGCGGCAGGCATCGCGCCCCTCGACCCGGATCTTGCCGAAGCTGGTCATGTCGAACAGGCCAACCCCCGTCCGCACCGCCATATGTTCGTCGCGCTGGTTGTCGAACCAGTTCTGCCGGCCCCAGGAATAGCGGTATTCCCGCTCTTGCCCCGGGCGCGCGAACCAGTTCGCCCGCTCCCACCCCGCCACCTCACCGAACACCGCGCCGGCGGCCTTCAGATGGTCATGCAGCGGGCTGCGCCGCACCCCCCGGCTGGTGACGACCTGCCGGTAGGGGTAATGGTCAGCGTAAAGCAGGCCCAGCGTCTCGCTCACCCGCTCCTTCAGGTAACGGCGGTTCTTCTGGAAGGGCTGGGCGCGGCGGATATCCACATCCCACAGGTCAAAGGGCGGCTCGCCCTCGGTGATCCACTGCGCCAGCGCCATGCCGGCGCCGCCGGATGAGATGATCCCGATCGAGTTATACCCCGCCGCCACCCAATAGCCGCCCAGTTCCGGCGCCGGACCAAGGTAATAGCGGTCATCGGGGGTAAAGCTTTCCGGCCCGTTGAAGAAGGTGTGGATGCCGGCGGTCTGGAACATCGGCATGCGGTGCATGGCCATTTCCAGGATCGGCATGAAATGATCCCAGTCCTCGGGCAGGGTGTCGAACTCGAAATCCTCGCGGATGCCGCCCATGCCCCAGGGTTTCGCCTTGGGCTCGAAGGCCCCCAGCATCATCTTGCCGGCATCCGACTTGTAATAGGCGCATTCATCGACCAGCCGCAGCACCGGCATGTCGCCCAGACCGGCAATCGGCTCGGTCACCAGATAGAAATGCTCGGCCGCATGCAGCGGCACCGTCACCCCGTTCTGCGCCGCGAGGTCCCGGCCCCACATGCCGCCGCAGTTCACCACCACATCGGCGGCAATCGTGCCCGGGCCTTCGGCGCTTTCATAGGCCACGCCCGTCACCCGCCGCCCGCCGTTCGCCGTGGCGGCCTCGGTCACCCGCGTCACCTTGACGTTCTCGAATATCTTCGCCCCGGCCATCCGCGCGCCCTTGGCCAGCGCCATGGCGATATTGGCCGGGTCGCACTGGCCGTCATTCGGCAGATGCACGCCGCCCACCACGCCTTCAGTGTTCAGATGCGGATAAAGCGCCTTGATCTCGGACGGCCCGATGCGATGCACCTCGACCCCGAAGATCGAGGCAATGGTGGCCTGCCGGGCAATCTCTTCCATCCGGTCGGGCGTCAGCGCCACGGTCATCGACCCCACGCGCTTCATGCCCGTGGCCACCCCGGTCTCGGCCTCAAGCCGGTAGTAAAGCTCGGCCGAATACTTGGCCAGCCGCGTCATGTTCTGGTTGGCGCGCAACTGCCCGATCAGCCCCGCCGCATGCCAGGTCGTGCCTGAGGTCAGGCGCTTCCTTTCCAGCAGCACCACCTCCCAGCCCGCCTTTGCCAGATGATAGGCCACCGAGCAGCCCGAGACGCCGCCCCCGATCACCACCGCCCGCGCCCGTTCCGGAATGCCCGCCATCTTGCCGTCTTTCATCTGTCCCAAAATATCCCACGGGGGTCCGGGGGTGTGAAACCCCCGGTCCGCCGGCCGTCACGCGCGGATGCGCTCGTTCTTCGCGTCCCACAGCGGCGCATCCTCCTGCACCACCGCCCGGTGGCGGGTGCCGAAGATTTCCACCTCAAGCGCCTGCCCCGGCCGGTTCAGGTCGGCGCGCAGCATGCCAAGGCCGATGCAGGCCCCCACCCGGTGGCCCCAGTAGCCGCTGGTCACCTCGCCCACCACCTGATCGCCCGCCCAGATCGTCGACATGTAGGGCGGATCCTGATCGCCGGCCTCGATCACCAGCGTGCAGAAGCGCTTGGTCACCCCGCGCTGCTTTTCCGCCGCAAGCGCGGCGCGGCCGCGGAAATCGGGCTTTGTCCAGTCCACAAACCGCTCCAGCCCGCCCTGCAGCACGGTATAATCGGTGGACAGATCGCCCTTCCAGGTGCGATAGCCCTTTTCCACCCGCAGGCTGTTCAGCGCGAACATGCCGAAGGGCTTCAGCCCAAGCGGCGCCCCGGCGGCCATCACCGCATCCCAGATGACCGGAGTATCGCTTACACCAGAGTGGATTTCCCACCCAAGTTCACCGGCGAAGGAAACACGCATAAGCATCACTTCCCGGTTGGCAATCTTGGCCCACTGCCAAGTCAGCCAAGGCAAGCTGAGGTCCGCGTCGGTTATCCCCTGAAGGATTTCTCGGGCCTTGGGGCCGGTCAGGATTTGCGTCGACCAGTTCTTCGAGTCGTCTTTCAGGTTCAGCTCGGCATCGAGGTGCTTCTTGAGCCATTCTTTGTCGTGCTTCTGAGCAGTAGCAGCCGTAATCAGCCAGAACTCATCATCGTCCAGCCGCGCGACCGACATCTCGGTGACGATCCGGCCTTTTTCATCAGCAAAGTAAGCCAGTCCCATTCTGCCCACAGACGGCAGCTTCCCGGTGATCTGGCGAGAAAGCCAAGCCGCGGCGCCCGGCCCCCACAACCTGAACCGGCTGAAGCCCGGCAGGTCCAGAATGCCCGCCGCGTCGCGCACCGCCGCGCATTCGGCCTTCACCGCGCGGAACCACGGTCCCTCGCGGTCCCAGGTCCGCTGCGCCGCCTCGCTGGTGTCATCGCCCGGGGCCGCATACCACAGCGCGCGTTCCCAGCCGTTGTAGGGGCCGAACTGCGCGCCCAGCGCCGCGGTGCGGTCATGCACGGCGGAAAGCTTTTTCATCCGGCCCTCGGGCCAGACATGGTGGGGGAAGTGGATGGCGTATTCGTGGCCATAGACCTCCATCCCCTTCTTCACGCAATAGGCTTCATCCTCGAACCCGGTGAAGCGGCGCGGGTCGCAGGACCACATGTCCCATTCGGTCGCGCCTTCGGTCACCCATTCGGCCAGCACCTTGCCGGCGCCCCCCGCCTGACAGATGCCGAAGGTGAAGACGCAGGCCTCAAACGCGTTCGGCACGCCGGGCATCGGCCCGATCAGCGGGTTGCCGTCCGGCGTATAGGGGATCGGCCCGTTGATCACCTTGGTCAGCGCCGCCTTTTCCAGAAGCGGCACCCGCGCCATGGCATCGGCGATATGCCATTCCAGCCGCTCCAGATCGTCGGGGAACAGCTGGAAGCTGAAATCCTCGGGGAACGGATCATCAGGCGTCACCCAATGGGCCTTGCAGTTGCCCTCATAGGGGCCAAGGTTGAAGCCCATCTTCTCTTGCCGCAGGTAGTAAGAGCTGTCCACGTCGCGCAGCAGGGGCAGCTTGTGGCCGCTTTCGGCCGTCCAGCTTTCCAGCTCGGGGATGGTGTCGAACAGCATGTACTGATGGCTCATCACCATCATCGGCAGGTCGCGGCCGAACCATTTGCCGACCTCACGCGCGTAATAGCCGGCGGCGTTCACCACGATCTCGCAGCGGATCTCGCCCTTGGGGGTCGAAACCACCCATTCGCCGCCCTCGCGCCGCACGCCGGTTGCCGGGCAGAACCGTTCGATCCGCGCGCCCATCATCCGCGCGCCCTTGGCCAGCGCCTGCGTCAGCTGCGCGGGGTCGATGTCGCCGTCATAGGGATCATGCAGCGCGCCGGTCAGGTCATGGGTGGAAACGAAGGGGTAAAGCCGCTTCAGTTCCTCGGGGCCGACGATGTTCAGGTCCATCCCCTGATAGCGGCCCATGCCGACGACGCGCTGAAACTCCTGCAGCCGCGCGCGGCTGTGGCCCAGGCGGACCGAGCCGGTGACATGGTAGTTCATCGGATAATCGACCGCCTCGCCAAGCCCGCGGTAAAGCTGGGCCGAATAGCGCTGCATGTTCATGATCGACCAACTGGAGGAGAAGGTCGGCACGTTGCCCGCCGCATGCCAGGTGCTGCCTGCGGTCAGTTCGTTCTTCTCCAGCAGAACGCAATCCGTCCAGCCCGCCTTGGCCAGATGGTAAAGGCTTGAGGCCCCCACCGCGCCGCCGCCGATGATCACGACCCGCGCCGTTGCCGGAAAATCGCTCATGATGCCTCCCGTCTTTCGGCGCGAGTATCTGCCGGGCGGTTTTTCCTTTCAATCGCAGCGCCTCTGGCCTAATGATCGGAAAAAACGATCAGGGGCAGCCACGCATGCAGATCGAGCTTCTCGATACATTCCTTGACCTTGTGGAAACCCGCAGTTTCCACCGCACCGCCGAACGGATGGGGGTCACCCAGTCCACGGTTTCCGCCCGGGTTCTGGCGCTGGAAGAGGCAGTGGGGGGGCGGCTGTTTTCCCGTTCCCGCGCCGGAACGCAGCTGACGACCGAGGGGCTGAAGTTTCAGGCCCATGCGCGCGGGTTGCGCCATGCCTGGACCGAGGCGCAGCGGTCGGTCGCGCCGTCCGGCACGGCGGCGGTGACCCTGCGCATCGGCATCCAGCATGATCTGGCGCTGGGGCGGATCGGCAACTGGCTGACCGTCTTCCGCAAGGCGGTGCCGGACAGCGCCTTTTACTTTGAACCCGATTACTCGATCCAGATGTGTCAGGATGTGCAGCGGGGGGCGCTGGACTTTGCGCTGCTTTACTCGCCCCAGCCGATGCCCGACCTGCATTTCGTCTCGCTGGGCGAGGTGAATTACCGGCTGGTGTCCTCGACCGGAACGGCGCGGGCGGCGCTGTCGCCGGCCAGCTATGTGCGCGCCAGCTTCTCGCCCGCCTTCGACATGGCCCATGCCCAGGCCCTGCCGGAGATGGTGGCGACCCCGGTGGCGACCGGGCAGAACGCGGCGATGGCCGAGTTGCTGGCGGCCCTTGGCGGCGCGGGATTCGTGCTGGATACCACGGCGGCCGAAATGGTGGCCGGCGGGCGCTTTGCCGTGGTCGAGGATGTCGAGCCGATCAGCCAGCCGGTCTATGCCGTGATGCACCAGCGCCACCGCACCCAACGCAGCTACCGCCGCGTGGTGCGTACGATGCAGAAGCATTTCGCGATCCGGGCGTAGGGGGCGGTCCGGGCGGGAAAAGGCGAGGCACCGCCTCGCCCCCGCCCGCTGGCGCCGGGTCAACCGGAGACCGTGCGGCACGAACCCCGAGAGGCCGGCGCCTGCCCCGGCGGGCGAGAAGCGCCCGCCATAGGCGGGGCGGGCGCTGGCCGGGCCTTTGAGGCCCGACCTCGCCAGAGGGACCGTGGGGAAGTGGCGAAGGCGATGGCCTTCGCCATGGCGGGCCGAAGTGGTGCGTGTGAACACGCACCCTACACCAGCCCCACACCTGTCCGGGCGGAGGAAGGCGAGGCACCGCCTCGCCCCGCCCGCGCGCGCCGGGTCAACCCGAGACGGTCCGTCACGCAATGCCAGAGGCCGGCGCCCGACTGGGCGGGCGAGAAGCGCCCGCCGAGGGGCGGGCGGGCGCTGGCCGGGCCTTTGAGGCCCGGCCGGTTCCGCAGGGAAACCTCGGGAAGTGGCGAAGGCGATGGCCTTCGCCATGGTAAGGGATGAGGTGCGGCAACCGGCATGGTGCGTGTGAACACGCACCCTACGGCCATCACACCATCGTCTGCAGACGGTAGCCCGGTGCGTGGGCAAGGCGGACGAAGGTGATGGCGGCCTCGGCCGTCCAGGTCGTCCGCTCGGTCACGAACAGCGCCGCACCCTCGGCCACCCCCAGCGCGGCGGCCTCGCGCGTGGCCGCCCCTTCGGCGGAAAAGGCAATGTCGCCCGTGGCATAGGCCACATGCGCCACCAGCCATTCATTCGCGCTGACCTGCGCGAAATCCGGCAGCGGCGCCGGCAGGACGGCGGGGTTCAGCCAGCGGCTTTCCAGCACGAAGGGCCGCCCGTCCGCCAGATGCAGCGTCTCAAGCCAGATCATCCGCGCCCCCGGCCCCAGCCCCAGGCGCGAGGCCACCGGCACCGGCGGCGCGCCCTCGACCCGCTCCAGCAGCCGGAAGGAATGCGCCTGCCCCCGCGCCTCGACCTCTTGCCGGATCACCGGAATGTCCAGCGTCGCCTTGCGCACCGGCAACAGCGCAACCCGCGTGCCCGCCTTGCGCCGCCGCTCCAGCACGCCCGCCTCGGCCAGATCGCGCAGCGCGCGGTTCACCGTTGCCCGCGCCACGCCGAATTCGGCCGCAAGGTCTTCCTCGGTGGGGATCAGCCCGCCCGGCGGCCAGTCGCGCACCCGGATGCGGCGCAGCACCTCGGCGCGGATGTCTTCCCAGCCCGCCATCACAGCGCCTCGGCCAGACGGGCCATGGT
>JACZKR010000332.1 GCA_014859945.1 Paracoccaceae bacterium
CCTGCGCGCCCGGGCTGATCGGCTGGACCGCCTGCCCGAAGCCGCGGCCGAACGCGACATCCGCTATCTTGAGGCCCGGCTGCGCAGCGCCATTCTGGTGGAACCGCCCGAAACACTTGATGAGGTGGCCTTCGGGCTGGCCGTCACCGTGCGCGACAAGGCCGGCACCGAAACCCGCTGGGAAATCACCGGTGAGGATGAGGCCGACGCCACGCTGAACCGCATCGCGCCCCATTCGCCTTTGGCCCGCGCGCTGTTGGGTGCGGCGCCTGGGGATGAGGTGGCATGGCGCCGCCCGGCAGGCACCGTACATCTGGAAATCGTGAAGATCGCCCATGTCGCAGACCCTGATCCGCCCGCTTGACCCCATCGCCGACCGCCCCGCCGTTGACGCGCTGTTCCGCGCCGCCCGCGACTACATCCTGATGGAACGCGATGCCGAACCCGATGAGGCGGTGACCGAGGAATTCTTCACCGACGCCCCGCCGGGCTGCGACCCCGCCGCCTCGGCCCGGCTGGGGCTGTTTGACGGCAGCACCCTGATCGCCGTGGCCGAGATGGGTTTCGGCTATCCGCAGGCGGATGATGCCTATCTGGGCCTGATGGTCGTCTCGGAAGCGGCACGGGGCAGCGGCGCGGGCCGCAGACTGCTGCACCATCTGCAAGACCTCGCCCGCGCGCGCGGCATGACCCGGATGTTCCTTGCCGTGCTGGAGGCCAACCCACGCGGCCGCGCCTTCTGGGAGCGTGAGGGCTTTACCCTGGCCGTCGCCAACCGTGAGGTGACGCTGGGCGCGAAGACGCAGATCGCGCACCGGCTGGGCAAGACGCTTTAGGGCGGATCGCGTTCAACCTGAATCAGGTTGAACGCGATCCAAGACAGGCAAGCCGTTGGAAATGTTACGCATCTCTTTCAATCAGGTGAACCTGATTGAAAGAGATGCGCTCTAGCCGCCGGCGCCGGCGATGCGTGCCAGATGGTCCATCCGGCGGGCGAATTCAGTCTCGAAATCATGCGCGCGGGCAAAGGCCAGCGCCTTCTCGCCCGCCGCAATCAGCGCGCCGCGGTCCTGCGCCAGCGCGGCGATGCGGGTGGCCAGCGCGGCGGGCCGGCCCATCGGCTCTACCCAGCCCGCGCCGGATACCGCCGCCAGCCGCCGCCACATCGCGTTGTCATAGCCCACGACGGGCAGCCCGCAGCCCATGCTTTCCAGATAGCTGCAGGACGGATCGGCCTGCCGGTGGCAGGACAGGAACAGATCGGCCCGGGCGCGCAGCCAGGGCACCAGACCTTCCTCAAAGGGCAGGGGCGCATGCAACCGCACGGCATCGCCAAGACCTGCTGCGGCCGCCGCCCGGCCGATACCATCGGCCAGCGACCCGGCCCCGAAGATGTCCAGCGTAAAGGCCACCCCCGCCGCCCGCAGCGCCTGCGCCACCGGGATCAGGTCCTGCGCGCCCTTCAGCGGCTCCAGCCGCCCCGAATGCACGATGCGCAGGGGGGCGCCAGACGCAAGCTGCTGCTGCCGCGCCGCCATATCTTCCGGCGTGGCCATCATCCCGTCCCGCATCCGCCCGTCGAGATAGAGCAGGCAATCGCGCGTCAGCCCGGCATAATCCGCCTCGGCCGGATAGCCGTTCACCTGCAGCCCGTCGGCCGCGCGGAAGGCCCGCCGCCGCCGCTGTTCCTGCCGCAGATGCCAAAGCGCCGAGCGCAGCTTGCGCAGCCGGCCCAGCCCCGGGTCCAGCCGCAGGATGTCCAGCCGCGTGGCCAGAGTATATTCCACCACATAGACCAACCGCGCCCCCGCCGCCCGCGCCAGCGGCGCAAGGTGCAGCGTTTGGTGCAGGTCGGCCGAGGCCGCAACCACCCCCGCCCCGTGCAGGTGACCCGCGCCGATTTCCTGCCCCGGTTCAAGCAGGTCCAGATCAAAACCCAGTTCGTCCGGCGCAAGCTCTTGCCCGAAGGGCACGGCGCCGCCCTGCCACAGGATCACCCGCAACGGCCCGTCCCACAGCGCGCGGTGCAGCCGCATCCCCTCGACAAACTTGGTGTCCAGCCGCAGCCGGCCGTCCGGCAGACGCTGCGCCGGCGCGGGCGCGATCATCACAAGCGGCGGTCGGGTCATGCGCAATCCTGAACAGCGGCCCCCGGGCCAAGTCCCCCGGCATGACGCGATCAAAGGCCAGCCCCGGCGGAAAGACAAGCGCCGCCCCAAATGAAAAGGGGCCCGCGAGGGGCCCCTTCCGCTTCCCGAAGGAAGGTCGATCAGAAGTCCATGCCGCCCATGCCGCCGCCGGGCATCGCCGGAGCCGCAGCCTTGTCGGCCGGCTTGTCGGCGATCATGGCTTCGGTGGTGATCAGCAGCGAGGCGACCGAAGCCGCGTCTTCCAGAGCGGTGCGGACAACCTTGGCCGGGTCGATGACGCCGAACTTGAACATGTCGCCATATTCTTCGGTCTGGGCGTTGAAGCCAAAGGCCTTATCGGCCGACTCGCGCACCTTGCCGGCAACCACGGCACCATCAACGCCCGCGTTCTGGGCGATCTGGCGCAGCGGCGCTTCCAGCGCGCGGCGGACCAGCGCGATGCCGGCGTTCTGGTCGGGGTTCACCCCGGTCAGGCCTTCCAGCGCCTTGCCGGCCTGGATCAGCGCCACGCCGCCGCCGACGACGATGCCTTCCTGCACGGCCGCACGGGTCGCGTTCAGGGCGTCATCGACGCGGTCCTTACGCTCTTTCACTTCGACTTCGGTCATGCCACCGACGCGGATGACGGCAACGCCGCCGGCCAGCTTGGCCACACGTTCCTGCAGCTTTTCACGGTCGTAGTCCGAGGTGGTTTCCTCGATCTGGGCGCGGATCTGGGCAACGCGGGCTTCGATCTCGGCCTTTTCACCGGCGCCATCAACGATGGTGGTGTTGTCCTTGTTGATCGAGACCTTCTTGGCGCGGCCCAGCATGTCGATGCCGACGTTTTCCAGCTTCATGCCGAGGTCGTCCGAGATCACCTGACCGCCGGTCAGGATCGCGATGTCCTGCAGCATGGCCTTGCGGCGGTCGGCGAAGCCCGGAGCCTTGACGGCAGCAATCTTCAGGCCGCCGCGCAGCTTGTTGACGACCAGCGTGGCCAGAGCCTCGCCTTCGACGTCTTCGGCCACGATGATCAGCGGGCGCTGCGACTGGATCACGGCTTCCAGCAGCGGAACCATCGGCTGCAGCGACGACAGTTTCTTTTCGTGCAGCAGGATGAAGGCGTCTTCCAGTTCCGCAATCATCTTGTCGGCGTTGGTGACGAAGTAGGGCGACAGGTAGCCGCGGTCGAACTGCATGCCTTCCACGACATCGGTCGAGGTTTCCAGGCCCTTGTTCTCTTCGACGGTGATGACACCCTCGTTGCCGACCTTCTGCATCGCGTCAGCGATCTGACGGCCGATTTCGGCTTCGCCGTTGGCCGAGATGGTGCCGACCTGCGCCACTTCGTCCGAGTCCTTGACCGGGCGGGCAGCAGCCTTGATGGCTTCGACAACCTTGGCGGTGGCCAGGTCGATGCCGCGCTTCAGGTCCATCGGGTTCATGCCGGCGGCAACCGCCTTCATGCCTTCCTTGACGATGGCTTGCGCCAGAACGGTGGCGGTGGTGGTGCCGTCGCCCGCTTCGTCATTGGTGCGGGAAGCGACTTCCTTCACCATCTGGGCGCCCATGTTCTCGAACTTGTCCGACAGTTCGATTTCCTTGGCGACCGACACACCGTCCTTGGTGATGCGGGGCGCACCGAAGGACTTCTCGATCACCACGTTGCGGCCTTTCGGGCCCAGGGTCACCTTCACGGCATCGGCCAGGATGTTCACGCCGCGCAGCATGCGGTCGCGGGCATCGGTATCAAAACGGACTTCTTTCGCACCCATCGTGCAGACTCCTCAGATATCGGTTACGGTTGGAAAAGCGGTCAGCTGCGCGCGTGGCGCAGCCCGTCCTCAGGCGATGATGCCGAGAATGTCGCTTTCCTTCATGATCAGCAGCTCTTCGCCGTTCAGCGTGACTTCGGTGCCCGACCACTTGCCGAACAGGATGCGGTCGCCCGCCTTCACCGACGGCGCGATCAGCTCGCCCGAGTCCTTGCGCGCGCCTTCACCGACGGCAACGATTTCGCCTTCCGCGGGCTTTTCCTTGGCGGTGTCGGGGATGATCAGCCCGCCTTTGGTCTTTTCCTCGGACTGAACGCGACGGACCAGCACGCGGTCATGCAGCGGTTTGAAAGCCATCTGGTAACACTCCCATGGGTATCCAGGTTCATCTTGATTAGCACTCACCAGCGGCGAGTGATAACGGCACTCAGTTAGGCAAAGGCGCGGACCGAGTCAACACCCGCCTTGCCGAAAATTGACCGGTCCCGCCCTTGGCGCATGGCGGGCGGCATGCCACCTTGAAAGGATCACGCTGGAGAGATCATGCGCCGCATCCTTGCCACCATCGCCGCCCTGACCCTTGGCCTTGCCGCAACCGGGGCCGGGGCCGACTGCACCGGCCGCGACATGATCGCCGAACTGCCCGAAGCCGAGCGTGCCGCCCTGCGGGCCAGCACCGCCGCCGTGCCCTTTGCCGAGGGGAACCTTTGGCAGGCGCGGCGCGGCGGGCAGGTGGTGCATATCGCCGGCACCTATCATTTCGACGATCCGCGCCATGACGACACGCTGGCGCGTCTGACCCCCGCCCTGGACGAGGCGAAGACCCTTCTGGTCGAAGCGGGCCCCGAGGAAGAGGCCGCGCTCAAGTCGCGCCTTGCGCGCGAGCCGGAACTGATGGTTGCCGTCGATGGCCCGACCCTGCCCGAAACCCTGCCGCCTGAGGTGTGGGAGCAGTTGTCCGAAGCCCTGTCCCAGCGCGGCGTGCCTGCCTTCATGGCGGCCAAGCTGCGGCCCTGGTATCTGTCGATGGTGCTGTCGATCCCCACCTGCCAGATGGCCGAGGCCGCGGGCGGCAGCCGGGGCCTTGACGGCATGCTGATGGACGCGGCCACCGAACGCGGCCTGCCGCTGAAGGCGCTGGAACCCTATGACACGGTTTTCCGCATTTTCGAGATGATGCCGCAGCAGGACCAGCTGTCGATGATCACCTCGGCGTTGGCGATGGAGGAACAATCGGCCGACATGGCCAGCACCCTGGCCGAGGCCTATTTCGCCGGCCATTCCCGGCTGATCTGGGAGTTCATGCGGACCGAGACGCTGAAGCTGCCCGGCTACACCCCGGAACGGGTGGAACGCGAATTCGCCACGATGGAAACCGCGATGATGACCTCGCGCAACCGCGCCTGGATTCCGGTGATCGAGGCGGCGGCGGCCGAGGGGCCGGTGCTGGCGGCCTTTGGCGCGCTGCATCTGTCTGGCGAAGACGGGGTGCTGAACCTTCTGGCGCAGAACGGCTGGACGGTGACGCCGCTGCCCGCCGGGCCGCGCCCTTGGCGGGGGATTTCCGGTTCTTCGGCATCTGATGGCCTTTCGATGAAGGATCGCTGGCCATGGGTTGCCCATGGCCGGTTGCACCGCATAAGCGGTCAGCCGCGCAGGATCATTCGCAGGGCACTCCTCTTCAGACGGGATCAGCCGCCCGCATCCGGGGCAGCAGCGGCGGGCCGCAAGGGCTCAGGCCTGTTTGTCCATCACAAGACACTCCTCTGAAGTGCGCCCATCATGCCCCCGGCCGCCCGGAAAGTCAAATCTCGGCCGGCCGCGATTGGCTTTGACCGCGCCGGCCCGGCCGCCCTAGCATCGCGGCAAAGACCGGGGGCCGACCGTGACGACCGATCCACCACCGCAGGACAACCGCGCGCGACGGCCGGGCCATGGCGCTTTCTGACCGCGGCCTGGGCATCCTTCTGGTCACCGGCTCTGCTGTCGCATGGAGCACGGCGGGCCTCTTTACCCGGTTCCTGACAGCCGATGCCGCCACCATGCTGATGTGGCGCGGCACCTTCGGCGCGCTGGGGTTGATGAGCGTGCTTCTGTTGCGCGACGGCCGTGCCGGTCTGGCGGGTTTTGCGCGGCTGGGCGGGCCCGGTTGGCTCTATGCCGCCGTATCGGCTGCGGGGATGCTGTGCTTCATCACCGCGCTGACCCGCACCTCGGTGGCCCATGTCGCTGTGATCTATGCTGCGGCGCCCTTCCTTGCCGCCGGTCTGGGCTGGCTTCTGCTGGGCGAACGCCCCGGGGGCCGGGCGCTGACGGCGGCGGTGCTGGCGCTGGGCGGGGCCTCGGTCATGGTCGGCCTTTCGGCGGACGGAACTTTGGGCGGCGATCTTCTGGCCCTTGGCATGACGCTGGCCATGGCCCTGATGATGGTGATTGCCCGGCGCTGGCCGGCGATTCCCACCCTGCCCGCCGCCACGCTGTCGGCGCTGATGTCCAGCCTGGCCGTCCTGCCGCTGGCCAGCCTGGCCCTGCCCGAACCGGGCCAGATACTTCTGCTGGCCGGATTCGGTCTGGTCAATTCGGCGCTGGGGCTGGGGCTGTTTCTGGCCGGATCGTCGCGCCTGCCGCCGGTGCAGTCGGCGCTGATCGGGGCGCTGGATGCGCCGCTGGCGCCGCTCTGGGTCTGGCTGGTCTTTGCCGAGGCGCCGGGGCCGGCCACTCTGGCGGGGGGCGCGGTGGTGATGGCGGCCGTCGTCTGGCACACGCTGAGCGCGCCCGGGCCGAACTGACCCCGCCTTTTCAACCCCTTGCCCAAGGCGCCACAGAACCCGCCGGCCATCGCCCGCCGCCGCCAATCGCCGCAGGCGGCACAGGGTGACAATCGCCGCCGCCTCGGCTATGGAAGCGCCGAAACTCAGGAAACCACAGGCAGCCCCATGACCACCCTTGTCTTCGGCCACAAATCCCCCGACACCGATTCCACCGGCTCGCCCATCATCTGGGCCTGGTATTTGTCCGAGGTGAAAGGCACCCCGGCCAAAGCCGTCCTTCTGGGCGAACCCAACACCGAAGCCGCCTTCGTGCTGAAGCACTGGGGCCTGGACAAGCCCGCGATCATCACCGACGTCACCGCCGACGACAAGGTCGTGGTGGTTGACACCAACAACCCCGCCGAACTGCCGCCCTCGATCAACGAGGCCAAACTTCAGGCCATCATCGACCACCACATGCTGGTCGGCGGGCTGAAGACCAAGACCCCGATCGACATCACCATCCGCCCGCTGGCCTGCACGGCCACCATCATGCACGACCTGATGGGCGCCGATCTGGCCAGGGCGCCGAAGGCGATCAAGGGCGCCATGCTGTCCTGCATCCTGTCGGACACGCTGGAATTCCGCAGCCCCACCACCACCCCCCATGACAAGGCGGTGGCCGAGGCTCTGGCCGCCGATCTCGGCATCAGCATCAACGAACTGGCCACCGCCATGTTCGAGGCGAAGTCTGACGTCTCGGCCTTCTCGGATGCCGAGCTGCTGCGCATGGATTCCAAGGAATACAACGTCGCCGGCAAGGAACTGCGCGTCTCGGTGCTGGAAACCACTGCGCCCAAGGTGGTGCTGGACCGCAAGGACAGCCTGATGGCCTCGATGGTGGATGTCGCCAAGGAAGACGGCGCCGATCAGGTGCTGCTGTTTGTGGTGGACATCATCAAGGAAGAAGCCACGCTTCTGGTGCCGAACGATCTGGTCAAGCAACTGGCCGAAGCCTCGTTCGGCTGCACCGTCACCGGCGACACCGTGGTTCTGCCCGGCATCATGAGCCGCAAGAAGCAGATCATCCCGGCGCTGAAGCTGTAACCCGGGCCGGGGCAACCCGCCGAAGAATCGCTGATCGGGGAAGGGAGGCTTCGGCTTCCCTTTTTCTTTGGCGCCGGACGGGGTAGAGGAAGGCCTGCCGAAAGGGGGCCTTCATGACCAAGATGATCCGATCGCTGGCCGAAGTGGCCGCAGGCTATGACGCGGTGTTCTGCGACCTCTGGGGCTGCCTGCACAACGGCAAGGCGCCCTTCCCCGCCGCCGTGGCCGCGCTGCGCGCCTTCCGCGCCGGCGGCGGCCGCGTGGTGCTGATGACCAACGCCCCCCGTCCTTTCAGCGCCGTCGAGCGTCAGCTGAACACGATGGGCGTGCCGCAGGACGCCTGGGATCTGATCGTGTCATCCGGCGACGCGGCGCAGGCGGCGATGTTGCAGGGCGCCGTGGGCCGCAAGGTCTTTCACATCGGCGCCGTGAAGGACGAGCCGTTCTTTTCCGAGTTTCCCGGCGATATGGCCGCGCTGGCCGCCAGCCAGCCCGCCATCGAGCGGGTCGGCATGCTGGACGCCGAAGGCATCGTCTGCACCGGTCTGGCCGATGACCAGACCGAAACCCCGGCCGACTACAGGGCGCAGCTGCTGCTGGGCAAGACGCGCGGGCTGCCCATGCTGTGCGCCAACCCCGATATCGTGGTGGATATGGGCGAAAAGCGCGCCTACTGCGCCGGGGCGCTGGCCGAAGACTATGCCAACATGGGCGGCGAGGTGCTGTATTACGGCAAGCCGCACCCGCCGATCTACGATCTGGCCCGCCGCCGCATGGGTCTGGATGATCCGCGCATCCTGTGCATCGGCGACGGCATCGCCACCGATGTTCAGGGCGGCATCGCCGAGGGGCTGGATACGCTGTTCATCACCGGCGGCATCGCGGCCGACCGCTTCGGGCCTGACCCGGCGAATCCTGACCCGGCGCTTCTGGAGGAATGGCTGGCCGTCCAGCGCCTGTCCCCCACCTGGGCCATGCCCTATCTGGCGTAGCGGCCAAGCAACAAAATTGCGTCTTTAGTCACAATCATGAACAAATACTTCCCGGCCGATTGCGCTGCGTCGCGGCATTCTCTATGCTGCGCGGCAACATCACCGGGAATCGCCCCATGCTTGACAACCATCCGCGCGGCACGATCTGTATCGAAGACCTTGAAATCGGGATGACCCGTCATCTCGACAAGGTCGTCACCGACCGCGACATCGAACTGTTTGCCGAGGTGTCAACCGACCGCAATCCGGTGCATCTGGACGACGACTACGCCCGCGACACGATCTTCGAGGGCCGCATCGCCCATGGCATGCTGACCGCCGGCCTGATCTCGGCCGTGATCGGTGAGCAACTGCCGGGCCATGGCACGGTCTATCTGGGACAAAGCCTGAAGTTCATGGCCCCCGTCCGCCCCGGCGACCGCGTTCATGCCGAGGTGAAGGTGACCGCCATCGACCACGCCCGCCGCCGGGTGACCCTTGAAACCCACTGCGCCGTGGGTAATACGGTGGTCCTGAAGGGCGAGGCGCTGGTTCTGGCGCCCAGCCGCAAGTTCGACTAGGGGCCCGGCCCCGCCTTTCGGGGGAAGATGCAGGTTCACCGACACTGGCAGGGGCTGTTGCCCGACGCGCGCGGCGCCTCGGTTGCCATGGGCAATTTCGACGGCGTGCATCGCGGGCACCAGACGGTCATCGATCTGGCCCGCGGTCCGCAGCCGCTGGGCATCATCACGTTCGAACCCCATCCCCGCGAATATTTCGCCCCGCAGGCCCCCGCCTTCCGCCTGATGAACGCCGAGGCGCGGGCGAACCGGCTGGCCAAGCTGGGCGTGAAGCAGCTTTACGAACTGCCCTTCGACGCCGATCTGGCGGGCCTGTCGCCCGAGGCCTTCGCGGCCGAGGTGCTGGTGGCGGGTCTGGGCATTGCCCATGTCGTGGTCGGGGCCGATTTCCGCTTTGGCAAGGGCCGCACCGGCACCGCCGAAGACCTGCGCCGGCTGGGCGACAGGCTGGGCTTCGCCACCACCATCGCCCCCCTGATGGCGATCGGCGGCGAGGAAGTTTCCTCCACCGCCATCCGCCGCGCGCTGACCGAAGGCCGTCCCCGCGATGCCGCCACCATGCTGGGCCACTGGCACCGGATCGAGGGCGAGGTGATCCACGGCGAAAAGCGCGGCCGCGGTCTGGGCTATCCCACCGCGAACATGAGCGTTGCGGGCCTGCATCTGCCGAAGCTGGGCGTCTATGCCGCGCGGGTCGATGTGCTGACCGGCCCGCAGGCGGGCGGCTACATGGGCGCCGTCTCGCTGGGGGTGCGGCCGATGTTCGGCGAGAATGCCCCGAACCTTGAAACCTTCCTGCTGGACTTCAAGGGCGACCTCTACGGCCAGCACCTGTCGGTCGCGCTGGTCGATTACCTGCGGCCCGAGATGAAGTTCGACGGCCTGCCCGGCCTGCTGGACCAGATGGCCCGCGATGTCGCCACCGCGCGCGGGATTCTGGCGCAGCTGTAGTTGACACCGCGCCGCGCCGTGAACATCCTGTGAACATCGCAGGAGCGCCGATGGACCATCTGCAGATTCACCCGCTGACGGCCGACCGCATCGCGGATTTCACCGCACTTTTCGGGCCGCAGGGCGCCTGTTATGGCTGCTGGTGCACCTATTTCCGCCTGCCCCCCAAACTGCGGCAGGCGCTGGACGGCGACGGCAAGCGCGACCACATGCTGGCCCGCATCGCCGCAGGGCCGCCGCCCGGACTTCTGGCCTATGGCGGCGATCTTCCGGTGGGCTGGATGCAGATCGGCCCGCGTGCCGATGTGCCGCAATGGAACAACCCCAACCGCAGTTCCACCCCGCTGCCCGATGCCCCGGCGGATGACCCGGGCGTCTGGGCGATTTCCTGCTTCTTCTTCCGATCCAAGGCGCGCGGACAGGGCCTTTCCACGGCCATGCTGGCCGCTGGCGTCGCCCATGCCCGCGCCAATGGTGCCCGGCTGATCGAGGCCAGCCCGATGGACCGCGCCCGGCAGTCAAAGTCGATCGGGCTCTTTGTCGGCTCGACCTCAACCTTCCTTCGCGCGGGCTTTGCCGAGGTGGCTTGCCGCAAAGAGGGCCGCCCCCTTGTGCGTCTGGTGCTGTGACCCCTTCCCTTTCCGGCGCCTCCGCGCCAGTTTGGCGCGATGGAAAAGCTGCGCCCCCGGTTCTGGGAAACCGTCCCCCTGAAGAAGATGAACAGCGCCGAGTGGGAGGCGCTGTGCGACGGCTGCGGCAAGTGCTGCCTGAACAAGATCGAGTATGAAGACACCGGCGAGGTGGATTACACCCGCATCGCCTGCCGGCTGCTGGATGGTCAGACCTGCCGCTGCTCGCATTACGAAATCCGCCATCAGTTCGTGCCCGACTGCGTGCGGCTGACCCCGGCCAGCCTGCCGAAGATCGCCTACTGGATGCCGCGCACCTGCGCCTATCGCCTGCTGTGGGAAGGGGCGCCCCTGCCCGACTGGCACCCGCTGGTCACGGGCGACCCCGAAAGCACCCATGCCGCCGGCCAGTCCGTGCGCGGCTGGACCGTGCCCGAGTTCGAGGTCGATGAAGACGACTGGGAAGATTACGTCATAGAGGAAAAGCCCTGATGTGGTTCACGTCCGACAATGCCTCGGGGGCCGCGCCCGAAGTCATGGCCGCCATTGCCCGCGCGAACGAAGGCTATGCCCGCAGCTACGGCGCCGACGATCTGATGACCGAGGTGACCGCCGAACTGCGCCGCCTGTTCGAAGCGCCCGAAGCGGCGGTCTATCTGGTGGCCACCGGCACCATCGCCAATTCCCTGTGCCTTGCGCTGACCTGCCCGCCGTGGGGCGCCGTCTTCTGCCACCAGCACGCCCATGTGGCCGAGGATGAATGCGGCGCGCCGGAATTCTACACCAACGGTGCAAAGCTGGTGCTGGTGCCGGGCGACCATGGCCGGATGGCGCCTGCCGCCCTGCGCGACGCGCTGGCCCGGACCGGCGAACTCGGCGTTCACAGCGTGCAGCGCGGCATGGTGACCATTACCAACGTGACCGAGGCGGGCACCGTCTATACCCCCGCCGAAATCGCAGCGCTGACGGCCGAGGCCAGAGCCCATGAACTGCCCTGCCATCTGGACGGCGCGCGCTTTGCCAATGCGCTGGCCGCCACCGGCGCCACGCCGGCCGAGATGACGTGGAAGGCGGGGATTGACCTTGTATCCTTCGGCGGCACCAAGAACGGCTGCATGGGGGTCGAGGCGGTGGTGATCTTTGATCCGGCCAAGGCATGGGAGTTCGAGCTGCGCCGCAAGCGCGGCGGGCATCTGTTTTCCAAGCACCGCTACCTGTCGGCGCAGATGGCGGCCTATCTGGAAGGCGGGCTGTGGCTGCGGCTGGCGGCCCATGCCAATGCCATGGCGGCGCGTCTGGCCGCGGGCATGGCCGGGATGCCGGGCGTCAACCTGCGCCATCCGGTTCAGGCCAATATCCTGTTCCCCGAATGGACCGCCGGCACCCATGCCCGGCTTGAGGCCGCCGGTGCCGCCTATTACCCCTTCCCCGCCCCCGAGGGGCGCGAGGCCGCGCGGCTGGTCACCAGCTGGAACACGACCGAAGCGGATGTCGATGGCTTCCTGACGGCGCTGCGGGGGTAACGGTTACAGCGGCGGCAGGTGGCCCATCACCAGCGCCGCCAGATCGGCGGCATGGGTGACGGGCAGCATATGGCCCGCGCCGGCCACCACCTCCCGCCGGGCCATCGGCAGGCGGCGGGCAAGCTCGGCCTGAATGGCGGCCACCACCGGCGGGCTCTGGTCGCCTTCAACCAGCAGCACCGGCAGGCCAAGGCTTTCCAGCCCCCAGGCGCGCAAGAGCCCCGCCGCATCGCCCAGCAGTACCGGATTCTGCGCCAGCACCAGCGCCATCCGGTCGGTCATATAGGTCTGTGTCCGGGCGGGCAGGTCTTCGAACCGCTCGCCCCCGCCCCAGTTCTGGTGAAACAGCGCCGCCGCTTCGGCCAGACGCCCGGCCTGCGCCAGATCATGCACCGCCTTGTGGGTGGCGACAAAGGCGGGAAAGCCCGGATCGCCCGCCGCCCGCGCCGCAGCGAACAGCACCGGCTCGACCAGCACCAGCGAGCGCAAAAACTCGGGCCGTTCCAGCGCCAGCCGCAGGGCAATCGTGCCGCCCCAGGAATGGCCGATCAGATCAACCGGGCCGCCCTCGGCGCCGATCAGCGCCACCGCCTGCCGCACCGCCTCGGCATGGTCATCCGACCGGCCGTCCCAGAGCGGCTGCGCGCCATGGCCCGGCAGGTCGGGCGCGATCAGCGTCACCCCCTGCAGCCCGCCCGCCAGCCCCGACCATTCGCCGGCATGGGCCAGCGAACAATGCAGCGCCACCACCCGGCGCGGCCCGCCACAATCCCAGCGGCGATGGGGCGGCAGCGGCATTCAGAGCATCCCGCCCAGAAACAGATCCAGATCCTCCAGCCGGTCCTGCCCCCAGAACAGTTCATCCCCCACGACATAGAAGGGGGCGCCGAAGACGCCGCGCGACACCGCTTCCTCAAGATTTCCGGCATAGGTCTCGGCCGCCATCAGCATGTGGCGGTCGGCAATCGCCGGGTCATAGCCATGGGACACCAGCAGTGCACGGACAACCTCATCCTCGGCGATGTCCTTCTCTTCGGCCCAGACGGCCCGGGCGAACCCCGCGACCAGCCCGGCCAGATCGCCGCCGCCCACCTTCTGCGCCGCGATCACCGCATAGGCCGAGGGCGCGGGGTTGGTGGGAAAGAACATCGGCTGCAGGTTCACCGGAACCCCCAGCTTCTTCGCCTGCCGCCGCAGGTCCTGATCGCGGTAGGCATTGCGCGAAGGGTGCCGTTCGGCCCGCACCTTGCCGCCGGTGCGCGGAAACAGCGCCGAAGTATCCAGCGGCTTGTAGGTGATCGTCGCGCCATGACGGGCGGCAATCGCCTCAAGCCGTTGCCCCGCCAGATAGACGAAGGGCGAAAGGGTGGTCAGAAAGTAGTCGATATGCGCCATGCGCCGGTCCGTCCTGTGCCGCCTGCGGTTTGCGAAGACCCTAGTCGGGTGATAAGCGGTGTCAACGCCACGAATCCGTGCCCACCGGAGACCCAGATGCCCTCGCTTACCGAACCCAAACTGATTTCCGGCAACGCGAACCTCAGCCTTGCCCGGTCCATCGCGCGCCGCATGTCGATGCACCGCGGCATGCAGGTGAACCTTGTCGATGCGCGGGTCGAGCGCTTCAACGATCAGGAGATCTTCGTCGAGGTCTTCGAGAATGTCCGGGGCGAGGACATGTATGTCATCCAGCCCACCTCGAACCCGGCGAATGACAACCTGATGGAGCTTCTGATCATGACCGACGCGCTGCGCCGGTCTTCGGCGGCGCGCATCACCGCCGTCATCCCCTATTTCGGCTATGCAAGGCAGGACCGCCGCGCCAAGGCCCGCACGCCGATTTCGGCCAAGCTGGTGGCGAACCTGGTGGAAACCGCCGGCATCGACCGCGTCCTGACGCTGGACCTGCACGCCGCGCAGATTCAGGGCTTCTTCGACATTCCGGTGGACAACCTTTACGCCAGCCCGGTCTTTGCGCTGGACATCGAGCATCACTTCCGCGGCCAGATGGAGGACCTGATGATCATCTCGCCCGACGTGGGCGGCGTGGCGCGGGCGCGCGAACTGGCCAAGCGGATCAACGCCCCCCTCGCCATCGTGGACAAGCGGCGCGAGAAGGCCGGCGAAGTGGCCGGCATGACGGTGATCGGCGACGTGAAGGGCCGGAAGTGCATCATCGTCGATGACATCTGCGACACCGCCGGCACGCTGTGCAAGGCGGCCGAAACCCTGATGGAAGCTGGCGCGACCGAGGTTCACAGCTACATCACCCACGGCGTGCTGTCGGGCCCGGCGGTAGAGCGTGTGTCGAACTCGGTCATGAAATCGCTGGTGATCACCGACTCGATCGAACAGGGCGACAAGGTGCTGGCGGCGAAGAACATCCGCGTCGTGCCCACCGCGCCGATGTTTGCGCAGGCGATCCTGAACATCTGGGGCGGCATGTCGGTTTCGTCGCTGTTTGAAACCGACACGCTGGTGCCGATCTACGAAGGCTTCTACCCGCGCGGCTAAGCCTCAGGGCCGGTGCCTGCCGGCACGGCCCCTACTCGACATCCCAATGGTCATCATCCTTGACCGGGCCGATGGCCGTCCAGTCGGCCCGCACCCGCGCGATGCGGCTGTCGCCCCAGGTGCGGAACACCAGGTGAAAGCCGCCGGCCGTCACATTCTCGGCCGTCAGGTCGGCGCGGGCGTTGTGCTTGTGGTCGATGTCCCACATCGAGATCGCCACCATCACCGAAGGCGGATCAAGGAAACGCTCCTTGAACTTCACCACATGGCGGCTTTCGCGGTCGCCCTGCCCGGTCCACATCTGGCCGCCGTCGGCATAGTCCGAGAACAGCACCCGCGATCCCTGCTGAATCCCGACCGCTCCGGCCGTCAGTCTTTTCATGGCAACTCCCCTCACCTTCGCCGAACATAGCCGAATGAACCGCCATGGAAAGGGGCCGGCGGAAAAGCAAAGGGGCCCCGCAAGGCCCCTTCTGTCGCATCATCCGGCGTCGGACGGGACGGTCAGTGCGCCACCGCGTCACGCAGCGCCAGAACGTCGGCCAGGGTCTTTTCGGCCATGTCCTTCATCTCGGGCGTTGCCGCAGCAGCCAGCGACCGCGCTTCGGCCAGGATATCGTCGATGATCGTGCCGGTGGCCTCTTCGACCGGAACCGCGCGCTCGGCCAGAACCGAAACACCCGTGGCCGAGATTTCGGCGAAACCGCCGGTGACGACATAGGACTTGACGCCCTCGGCCGTCGAGGCCCGCAGGATGCCGGGGCGCAGGGTGGTGATGGTCGGCGCGTGGCCTTCCATCGCCGTCATGTCGCCATCGGCCCCCGGGATCATCACCTCGGTCGCGGTGACAGAGGCAAGCCTCCGTTCCGGCGACACGAGGTCGAATTGCAGGGTGTTGGCCATGTCGCCCCCTTACGCCGCAGCCGCGGCGAGTTTCTGGGCCTTGGCCTTCACCTCGTCGATGCCGCCGACCATGTAGAAGGCGGCTTCCGGCAGGTGGTCATATTCGCCGGCCACAACCGCCTTGAACGAGGCGATGGTGACATCCAGCGGAACCTGCACGCCGTCCGAGCCGGTGAAGACCTTGGCCACGTCGAAGGGCTGCGACAGGAAGCGCTGAATCTTCCGGGCGCGGGCCACGGTCAGTTTGTCTTCTTCGCTCAGTTCGTCCATGCCGAGGATGGCGATGATGTCCTGCAGCGACTTGTAGCGCTGAAGGATACCCTGCACCGAACGGGCGACGTTGTAATGCTCTTCGCCGACGATCTGCGGGTCCATCAGACGCGAGGTCGAGTCCAGCGGGTCCACCGCCGGATAGATCCCCAGTTCCGAGATGGCGCGCGACAGGGTGGTCGTGGCGTCAAGGTGGGCGAACGAGGTGGCGGGCGCCGGGTCGGTCAGGTCGTCGGCCGGAACGTAGATGGCCTGAACCGAGGTGATCGAGCCCTTCTTGGTCGAGGTGATGCGTTCCTGCAGCGCGCCCATGTCGGTCGCCAGCGTCGGCTGATAGCCCACGGCCGAAGGAATACGGCCCAGAAGAGCCGACACTTCCGAACCCGCCTGGGTGAAGCGGAAGATGTTGTCCACGAAGAACAGCACGTCCGTCCCCGACATGTCGCGGAACTGCTCGGCCAGCGTCAGGCCAGTCAGCGCCACGCGGGCACGCGCGCCCGGCGGTTCGTTCATCTGGCCATAAACCAGCGCCACTTTCGATTCCGCCAGGTTGTCGATCTTGATGACCCCCGACTCGATCATTTCGTGATACAGGTCGTTGCCTTCACGGGTCCGTTCGCCAACGCCCGCGAACACCGAATAGCCCGAGTGCACCTTGGCGATGTTGTTGATCAGTTCCATGATCAGAACCGTCTTGCCCACGCCGGCGCCGCCGAACAGGCCGATCTTGCCGCCCTTGGAATAGGGGGCCAGCAGGTCGATCACCTTGATGCCGGTGACGAGGATCTGCGATTCCGTCGCCTGCTCGCTGAACTCGGGGGCGGGCTGGTGGATCGCGCGGGTCACGTCGCGCGAAACCGGACCCTTTTCGTCCACCGGCTCGCCGATGACGTTCAGGATGCGGCCTAGCGTCGCGTCACCCACCGGCACCGAGATCGGCGCGCCCAGGTCCGACACGGCAGCGCCGCGGACCAGACCTTCGGTCGCGTCCATGGCGATGGTGCGGACGGTGCTTTCGCCAAGGTGCTGCGCAACCTCGAGGATCAGCTTCTTGCCGTTGTTCGTCGTTTCAAGCGCGTTCAGGATCGCGGGCAGCGCGCCATCGAACTGCACGTCCACGACGGCGCCGATCACCTGCGTGACTTTGCCTTGTGCCATTGTCGTTTCTCCGGTTCCTCAGAGCGCCTCGGCGCCCGAAATGATTTCGATAAGCTCTTTGGTGATCGCGGCCTGACGGCTCCGGTTGTACTGGATCGTCAGCTTGTTGATCATCTCGCCCGCGTTGCGCGTCGCGTTGTCCATGGCGGACATCCGCGCGCCCTGTTCCGAGGCGCCGTTTTCCAGAAGAGCCGTGAAAAGCTGCGTGGCCACGCCGCGCGGCAGAAGGTCGGCCAGAATCGCCTCTTCCGAGGGTTCATAGTCGTAAAGTCCGCCGGCGTCGCCGCCTTCGTACTTGGCCGGGATGACCTGCTGCGCCGTCGGGACCTGGCTGATCACCGACTGGAAGCGGTTGTAGAAGATCGTGGCAACGTCGAACTCACCAGCCTCGAAGCGGGCCAGCACGTCACGCGCGATGGCCTGGGCGTTCGAGTAGCCCACGCGCTTCACTTCGCTCATGTCGAAGTGGCCGACGAACTTGTCGGCGTGATCGCGCTTCAGCTGCTCGCGGCCCTTCTTGCCGACGGTCAGGATCTTGACCGTCTTGCCCTGCGCCAGCAGCTCGGCCGCCTTCGCGCGGGCAAGCCGCACGATGGTCGAGTTGAAGCCGCCGCAAAGGCCGCGTTCCGAGGTCAGCACCACCAGCAGATGCACCTGATCCTTGCCGTTGCCGGCGATCAGCTTCGGCGCACCCGCCGCATTGCCCACCCCGGCGGCAAGCGCGGCCATGACCGCGTTCATCCGTTCGGCATAGGGACGGGCGGCCTCGGCCGCCTCCTGCGCGCGGCGAAGCTTCGCCGCGGCCACCATCTGCATGGCCTTCGTGATCTTCCGCGTGTTCTTCACGCTTCCGATACGGTTCTTGAGATCCTTCAAGCTAGGCATTGTGCCCTCCCCTCAGGATCTCTCAGGCGAAGTCTTTGGCGAACGCGTCAAGCTGCGCACGGATGGCCTTTTCAAGATCGCCCGCCACCTTGCGGTCGTTCTTGGTGATGTCTTCCAGCAGCGCCGCGCCCTTGGTGCGCAGGTGCTTCAGAAGACCGGCCTCGAAGCGGCCCACGTCGCGGACGGCGACCTTGTCCAGATAGCCGTTGGTGCCCGCATAGATGATGCAGACGATTTCGGCGTTGGTCATCGGCGAATACTGCGCCTGCTTCATCAGCTCGGTCAGACGCGCGCCGCGGTTCAGAAGCGCCTGGGTCGAGGCGTCAAGGTCGGAACCGAACTGCGCGAAGGCCGCCATTTCGCGGTACTGCGCCAGTTCCAGCTTCACCTTGCCGGCGACCGACTTCATCGCGCTGGTCTGGGCCGACGAACCCACGCGGCTCACCGACAGACCGGTGTTCACGGCGGGGCGGATGCCCTGATAGAACAGTTCCGATTCCAGGAAGATCTGACCGTCGGTGATCGAGATCACGTTGGTCGGAATGAAGGCCGAGATGTCGCCGCCCTGGGTTTCGATGATCGGCAGCGCGGTCAGCGAGCCGGCGCCGAAATCTTCGTTCAGCTTGGCCGAACGCTCCAGCAGGCGCGAGTGCAGGTAGAACACGTCGCCCGGATAGGCTTCGCGGCCCGGCGGACGGCGCAGCAGCAGCGACATCTGACGATAGGCGACGGCCTGCTTGGACAGGTCATCATAGATCATCAGGGCGTGACGGCCGTTGTCGCGGAAGAATTCGCCGATCGCGGTGCCCGAGAAGGGCGCCAGGAACTGCATCGGCGCGGGGTCCGAGGCGGTGGCGGCCACGACGACGGTGTAGGCCATCGCGCCGGTTTCTTCCAGCTTCTTCACCAGCTGGGCCACGGTCGAACGCTTTTGGCCGATGGCGACATAGACGCAGTAAAGCTTCTTCGACTCGTCCGAACCGGCCGCGTCGTTATAGACCTTCTGGTTCAGGATGGTGTCCAGCGCCACCGCGGTCTTGCCGGTCTGGCGGTCGCCGATGATCAGCTCGCGCTGGCCGCGGCCGATCGGGATCATCGAGTCGATGGCCTTGTAGCCGGTCTGCACCGGCTGCGACACGCTCTTGCGCGCGATCACGCCCGGGGCGATGGTTTCCACCGGCGCGGTCTGCGCGGTCGTGATCGGGCCCTTGCCGTCGATCGGCTCGCCCAGCGCGTTGACGACGCGGCCGAGCATTTCGGGGCCGGTCGGCACCTCGAGGATGCGGCCGGTGGTCTTGGCCACGTCGCCCTCGCGCAGGTGCTCGTAGTCGCCCAGCACCACGGCGCCGACCGAGTCGCGCTCCAGGTTCAGCGCCAGCGCGTAGGTATCGGCGCCGCTCTCGGAGGCGGGCAGCTGGATCATTTCGCCCTGCATCACGTCGGCCAGGCCGTAGATGCGCACGATGCCGTCGGACACGCTGGTCACGGTGCCTTCGTTGCGCGCCTCGGCGCCGAGCTTGACCTTCTCGATGCGGGTCTTGATCAGTTCGCTGATTTCGGACGGGTTGAGCGTGGTGGTTGCCATTGTCTCGTTTCCTTGGAGGTGCGTCGCGAAGTGCGGTGCACCGCTTCGATTTGCATTCGGGATCGGGAGTCCGGGACGTCTGATCCCGGATTCCGGACCTCGGCTTTACTGTCCCAACTCGGCCTGCAGGCGCTCGAGCTTGCCCTTGAGCGAGCCGTCGATGACCACGTCGCCGGCGTCGATGACCGCGCCGCCGATCAGCGAGGCGTCGACGGCAGTTTCGATCTCGACTTCGCGGCCGAAGCGCTTGCCCAGCGCGGCCTTGATCGCTTCGAGCTCACCGGCGGGCAGGTCCGTCGCCGAGGTCACCCGCGCCTTGACCACGCGCTCGGCATCGGCGCGCAGTTCCTCGTACAGGCCGGCGATTTCCGGCAGCAGCACGAGGCGGCGGTTGTCCGCCAGCAGCGCGAGGAAGTTGCCGAACAGCGGTTGCGCGCCTTCAGGCGAAAGCAGCGCCACCGCGTCGGCGTCGTCCAGCTTCGGGTTGCCGAGCAGGCCGGCGACCCGCGGATCGGACGCCACGCGCGCGGCGAAGCCGAGCGCGGACGACCAGTCCGCGAAC
>JACZKR010000333.1 GCA_014859945.1 Paracoccaceae bacterium
GGTCAGGGACGCGGCCGAAGCGCTACGACGGGCATCCCGCGCAGGGTGCGTGGTCCCCACGCACCTTTGCAGATGGCCTCGAGGATGGAGGCTGCGACGGAAGGTGCGTGCAAGCACGCACCCTACGGGCGGATCAGGAAACGCACCGCGTTTCCCCGCCCGCAGCGACCATGCCGCCACAGGACCGCCAGCCAGAGCCGATTACAGAGGCCGGCGCCCGACCGGGCGGGCGAGAAGCGCCCGCCTGGGGGCGGTCGGGCGCTGGCCGGGCCTTTGAGGCCCGACCGGTGAGGCTTGCCGGTGTCGGAACGTGGCGAAGGCGATAGCCTTCGCCATGGCGGGCGGGGGATGGTGCGTGTGAACACGCACCCGACGCAGGCAACAATCGGCGCAACCTATTCCGGGCTGGGGTTCCACCGGAGTCGGCACAGCCCGACCACCGAGAGACAGGCGCTTGACCCCGGCGATGGCCGGGGTCAGGGGGGCGTCGGGTGCGTCTCTAGATCGGGCGTAGGGTGCGTGGTCCCCCACGCACCAATCCGGGCCCTCACTCCAGAAGACAGGAATAGGCCGCCGCGACCTGCTGCCAGACGGCTTCCGAGGCGGCTGTCAGAAGGACGCCCTCACGCCGGGCAAGGTCATAGGGCGCGCCGTCCAGAAACCGCGCCACGCCGCCGGCCTGCGTCACCGCCAGCGCACCGGCGGCATGGTCCCAGGGATGCGGCTCGGGGCCTGACAGGACGAATTCGGAAAGCCCCTGCGCCATCAGCCGGTATTCGTGGCAGGAACAGCGCAGCGTCGTCACCCGGCCAAAGCCCATGCCGGCCAGCAATCCCGCCCGCTGCTGCGCTGCCGGGAACAGGGCGGCGGGGAAGAAGCCGGTCATCCGCGCCGGATCGGCCTCGGCCGAGGTCCGCAGGACGCGCTGCGCCCCCTGCCCGTCGCACATCACCGCCGGCCCGCCTGCGCTGACCGCGATCCAGTCATCGCCCAGCGGGTCGTAAAGCACCCCCGCCGCCACCTGCCCCTGCCGCACCACCGCCGCCAGCATGCCGAACACACCCAGACCCCGCGCGAAGTTCCAGGTGCCGTCCACCGGATCAAGGATCACCGCCAGCGCCGCCCGGGCCATCGCATCGCGCAGCGCGGGGTCGGCCGAGGTGCCCTCTTCCCCCATCACCACCGCCTCGGGCCAGTCGCGGGCCAGCGTGGCGGTCACCAGCGCCTCGGCCTCGGTATCGGCCAGCGTCACCAGATCGGCAAAGCCGGACTTCTCGGCAATGTCACCCGGCGCCAGCCGGCGGAAGCGCGGCAGGATGGCGGTGCGGGCCGCCTGCCGCATCGCCCCCGTCAGAAGGTCAAGCGGCAGGGGCGCCATGGCTCAGGCCCGTTCCGAGTATTCAAGAAACTCGGTATGCACCACGATATCCTCATCGGTGTTGATGAAGGGCGGCACCATGATGCGCACGCCATTGTCCAGAAGCGCCGGCTTGTAGGACTTGCTGGCGGTCTGGCCGTTCTGCACCGGCTCGGTTTCCACCACCTTGCAGACCACCTTCTGCGGGATCGTCACGTTCAGCGGCTCTTCGCCGTAATACTGCACCGAAACCGTCATGCCGTCCTGCAGGAAGGGGCGACGTTCGCCCAGCAGGTCGGCATCCAGCTCGATCTGCTCATAGGTCTCGCTGTCCATGAACACCAGCCGGCCGTCGGTTTCGTAAAGGAACTGCTGGTCCTTCATGTCCAGCCGCACCTCTTCAACCTTGTCTTCCGAGCGGAAGCGTTCGTTCAGCTTGCGGCCGTCGCGCAGGTTCTTCAGCTCGACCTGGGCGAAGGCGCCGCCCTTGCCGGGCTTCACATGGCTGACCTTGACCGAGGCCCAAAGCCCGCCGTCATGTTCGACGATGGTGCCGGGCCGGATTTCGTTGCCGTTGATCTTTGCCATGGGGAAACCGTTCAAAGGTTGATTAATTCTTCAGCGCCCCTATATCTGGGCGGCTTCTCGCGCGCAACCAGACTAGATACTGTAGGCAATTCGCCAAGGCCATGCACCAGCGTCATGGCTGTCATGCAAAAGACGAAACGCCGAATCGTGATCAAATCGTTACAAGCGCAGGACGCGACCAAAGACAAGAGCAAGAACAAAGGAACTCGTGATGCTGGATACCATCGACAGCACAGCGTTCAACTTCGAGCAGGGCCAACGCGCGCGCAAGCTTTTTGCCGCCGTGGTTCTTGCCGCACTGGATGATGCCATCGCTGATGACAAGAAATACGGCAACGGGCCGGACCAGATCGCCCGCTGGGCACGGTCGCGCGACGGGCGCGAAGTGCTGTCCTGCGCCGGGATCGACCCCAATGAGCGGGTGGTGAAGGGCCTGATGGACTTCGTGTCCAAGGGCGTGCGCACCTCGGTCGCGCTGAGCCGTGAAGAATCGGAACGCCGTCACGCGCTGGAACTGGAACAGGCCGAAGCGGCCTGATACGCCCCAAAGGGCATGGGTGGCGCGCCCTTCGGGGCGCGTTTCGCATTTCAGGGGGTCGCCGTCAGGACTGGCGCATCAGAAGGGCCGGCGCGTCAGAGCAGCTGTTCGGCCGCCAGCGCGCGCGCAATCTCGGCCCGGACCAGCTTGCGGATGTTGCGGGTGATGCGCTCGCCCAAGGGGCCCTGAAGCTCTTCCACGATCAGTTCGCGCACCAGATCGCGCAGCGCCGCGTCGTCGATGGCGTCGGGATCGGCGGTCAGCGCGCTGCGCAGCATGGCGGCGGGCGCGGCTTCGGTGACCGTGTCGGCCAGTTCCTGCAGCGCCTCGGCCTCGGCCGCGTCGGCCCATTCGGGATCGGGTTCCAGCGTGGCTTCGGACCAGCGGTCTTCGGCGGCCGGTTCATCGCCCTCATCATCCTGCGCCCAGCCGGGCACCTGGGCGGCGGCGGGGG
>JACZKR010000334.1 GCA_014859945.1 Paracoccaceae bacterium
CCGCCGCCCTGCACCGCCCAGACCAGCGCGAGCAGGGCAACCGCCAGCGCCGCCGCCGGGCCAAGCCGCCGCAGCGTGCCCGGCAGATCGCCCCGCTTCCACGGCAGAAGCGCGCCGACCGGCAGGATCAGCGCCAGAAGCACCATGAAGGGGGTGAAGGCCGCGTTGAAGAAGGGTTCCCCCACCGACAGGGCGCGGCCCCACAGCATCTCGGCCACCAGCGGCCAGACCGTGCCGATGAACACCACCAGCGCCGCCACGGCGAGAAGCAGGTTGTTCGCGACCAATGCGCTTTCGCGGCTGACCATGCCGAAGACCCCCTTCGCCTCCAGCGCGCCGGCACGGGCGGCGAACAGCGTCAGCGCCCCCCCCATGAAGACCGCAAGGATCATCAGGATGAAAATCCCGCGTTCGGGGTCATTGGCAAAGGAATGCACCGAAGTGATGACGCCCGAGCGCACGATGAAGGTGCCGGTCAGAGAAAAGCCGAAGGCGATGATGGCCAGAAGGATGGTCCAGGCCTTCAGCGCCTCGCGCTTTTCCACCACGATGGCGCTGTGCAACAGGGCCGCCGCGATCAGCCAGGGCATGAAGCTGGCGTTTTCCACCGGGTCCCAGAACCAGAAGCCGCCCCAGCCCAGTTCGTAATAGGCCCACCACGATCCCAAAGCGATGCCGATGGTCAGGAACACCCAGGCGGCCAGCGTCCAGGGCCGCACCCAGCGCGCCCAGGCGGCGTCGATCCGCCCCTCGATCAGCGCGGCGACGGCGAAGGAAAAGCTCATCGAAAGGCCGACATAGCCGAGGTACAGGAAGGGCGGATGGAAGGCGAGGCCGGGGTCCTGCAACAGCGGGTTCAGGTCGGCCCCGTTCAGGGGCGGCACCGCCAGCCGCAGGAACGGGTTCGAGGTGAACAGCATGAAGGCCAGAAAGGCGAGCCCGATCAGCCCCTGCACCGCCAGCACCCGCGCCCGCAGCGTGGCGGGCAGGTTGCCGCCGAACCATACCGCACAGGCGCCAAAGCCCGACAGCGCCAGCGTCCACAACAGCAGCGACCCCTCGTGGTTCCCCCAGACGCCCGAGACCTTGTAGAGCATCGGCTTCAGCGTGTGCGAGTTGTTGGTGACAAGGACCAGCGAGAAGTCCGATACCACGAAGGCCCATGTCAGCGCGGCAAAGGCGGCGGCAATCAGCAGGAATTGCGCATTGGCCGCCGGCGCCGCCAGCGCCATCAGCCGCCCGTCGCCGCGCGCAGCCCCGATCAGGGGCAGCGTGCCCTGCACCAGCGCCGCCGCCAGCGCCATGACCAGCGCGAAATGTCCAAGCTCGACGATCATCCGGGGCCTCCTGCCGTTGGTGCGATCATAGGGC
>JACZKR010000335.1 GCA_014859945.1 Paracoccaceae bacterium
GTGATGGACGGCGCGGGGCTGATTGCACCCGCGGGCGGGGCGGGGGTGCTGAACGACGCCTCGCTTCTGTCGGAAACCCCGGTCTTCCGCCACACCATCCTGAAGGACGACCCCGGAGAGGCGCTGCTGGCCGCCCTGCGCGCCGAACTGCGTGAGGCGGCGGCCGCCGGCCGGCCGGTGAACCTTGCCGCCGCCCGGCATTCGATGGGCGGCCAGTCGATTCCGCGCGACGGCCACGCGCTGACCTTCGACAACGGCATGGTGCAGGCCAAGGCGGGGGGCGAAACCTACCGCGTGCATGCCGGCGCGCGCTGGCATCAGGTGATCGCGGCGCTGGACCCTTTGGGCCTGTCGCCCAAGGTCATGCAGTCGAACGCCGATTTCGGCGTGGCCGCCACCTTCTCGGTAGGCGCGCATGGCTGGCCCACCGCCTTCGGCCCGATGGGATCGACCGTGCGCAGCATCGAGATGCTTCTGGCCGACGGCAGCCACATCACCGCCAGCCGCACCGAAAACCCGGACCTGTTCGCCGCCGCCATGGGCGGTTACGGGCTGATCGGCCTGATCACCGCGATGGAGGTCGAGGCCGCGCCGAACATGCTGCTGGAACCCAGGTTTCAGGTGATGGCGGCCGAGGATTTCGCCGCCGCCTTCCGTGCGGTCGTGCCCACGGTGCCCATGGCCTATGGCCGCATGAACATCGACCGCGCCGGATTCTTCCGTGAGGCGATGCTGGTCAGCTACCGCCCGGTCGAGGGCGAGATTCCCCCCGCCGCCGGCTCGGGCTGGATGTCGAAGGCGTCGCGCGCGATCTTCCGGGCGCAGCCGGGCAACGAATGGGTCAAGCGCCGCCGCTGGGGGATCGAGACCGGCATCGGCGCGCGGCTGGCCGGTGCTGCCAGCCGGTCCAGCCTGATGAACGAACCCGTCGTCACGCTGGACGACCGCGACCCCAGGCGCACCGATATCCTGCACGAATATTTCGTGGCGCCCGACCGCTTCGGCGATTTCATCACCGCCTGCCGCCAGATCATCCCGGGCAGTTATCAGGAGCTTCTGAACATCACCCTGCGCTGGGTCGAGCGGGATGAAACCGCGCTTCTGTCCTATGCCCCCGCCGGGCCGCGCATCGCCTCGGTCCTGCTGTTCAGCCAGGAGATGACGACACGGGCCGAGGCCGACATGGCCTGGATGACCAGCCGCCTGATCGCGGCGGTGCAGGACATCGGCGGCAGCTACTATCTGCCCTACCGCCCCCATGCGACCCCCGAACAGTTCCGGCAGGGCTATGCCCGCGCGGGCGAATTTGCCGCGCTGAAGCGGCAGGTCGATCCGGGGCTTCTGTTCCGCAACGCGCTGTGGGACCGTTACATTGCGCCGCTCTGACCCCTTGCCCCAAGGACCGACCATGCACAGACCCATCGCCTTTGGCTATTTCATCGCGCTGTCGCTGGCGGCGGCGCTGAACTACATCCCCGGCGTGACCGATGAGAACGGCCTGACCTTCGGCATCTTCGCGCTGGACATCTATGACGACGCGCTGCACGCCGCCTCGGCCCTGTGGGCGCTGGGGGCGGCGCTGGTTTCGGCCCGCGCGTCGCGGCTGTTCCTGCTCCTGTTCGGCGCGCTTTATCTGGCTGACGGTCTCATGGGGCTGGCGACCGGATCGGGCTATCTGGATCTGGGCATCTTCACCTGGGGGGTGCAGAATCTGCCCTTCGGCTTCAAGGTCATGGCCAACACCCCGCATATCGCGCTGGGCGGCTTTGCCCTGATCATGGGCCTGCGGAAATGAGGCGGCTTCTGCGCTGGCTGGGCCGGCTGGCGGCGCTGCTTGCGCTGGCGGTGGCAGGGCTTCTGTTGCCGGTGGGCTATGTCGAGGTGATGTGCCGTCCGCAGGGGGAGCCCGAAAGCCGCGCCCCGCTGATCGCTGCCGAATGGGTCCGGCCGGCGGGGCGCACGCTGATGACCTATCCGGAATGGCACATCGTTCATGCCTATGACGATTATGCCGAGGTGATCCGCCAGGGCGACCCGCATGATTTCGGTTATCTGCAGGCGGTGGGCGGGTTCTGGGGGGCGCTCTGCCCGCTGGCGCAGGCTTCGGGCGCCTATGGCGGGTTCGATTGGGAAACCCGGCAGATGATCTACACGATCGGGGTCAGCTTTACCGCCGAACTGCTGCTGAAGGCGGCCTACGAGGAAACGCTGGGCCGCGCCGCCACATGGATTCGGGGCGATGACCGGGCGGCGCTGGACGATCTTTCGGCGCGGCAGGCGGCCGATTACGCCCGTTTTTTGCAGCAGGTGCCGTGGTATCGCTGGGATTTCGCCCGCGACCGCGCCGAACTGGCCGCCGCCGCCACCGGCAGTTTCCGCGACACCGAGCGGCGTCTGGCCCTTGGCGCCGAGATGCGGGCGAAGGGCGCCTATGCCGGGCTGATCGCCGCCGCCGTCGCGGGGATGGAACCCGATGCGCTGACCATGCGGGTCATCGTGACGGGCCTGCCGGCCGAGGTTCTGGCCGCCACCGAAGGCGTGCAGGTGATCACTACGCGGCCCGAGGGGATCGAGGTGGAAACCCCGCGCTACCGCGCCTTCACCGGGCTGGCGCGCGGCTGGGCGGCGGCGGGGGCCGAATTCGTCGAAATCGCGGGGAATGAGGATATCCTCTTTTCCCTGATCTCGGACAGCCCGCAAGAGGATGGCGCGCTCTATTCGGCCGCGCGGCAGGGCCATGGCGGTTACCGCCACCTGATGCTGGTCAGGGTGGACGATCTGGCCGGCGCGCTGCGCCGCCATGGCGCGGCGGTCGAGCATATCCATGACTATTGACGCGCGCCGCCTGATCCTGGCGCTGCCCCTTGTGCTGGCGGGCTGGATCGCCGTGCTGGCCCTTGTCATGCGGCTGACCGGCACCGCCCCGGCGGCACTGGTCATCCTGCCGCCTGAAGGCTTTGTCGCATCCCTGCCGGCGGGGGTGGCCGTCACTTCGGCCGGGCCTTTCAGCGTGACGGTGCGGGGCGGGGCCGATCTGGTCGCGGCGCTTTACGCCGCCGGGGCGCCGCTGGTTCTGCCGGCCGGGCTGACGGGCTGCCTGCCGCAGGGCGGCGGCGGTTGACGGGCTGCGACCATCGCACCCTTGCCCTGACCCCGCACACTGCCCATAACGCAGGAAACGCCAAGGAGACGCCCATGATCGGACGCCTGAACCATGTCGCCATCGCCGTGCCCGATCTTGAGGCCGCGGCCGCGCAATACCGCAACACTCTGGGCGCCAGCGTCGGCGCGCCGCAGGATGAACCCGACCACGGGGTGACCGTGGTCTTCATCACCCTGCCCAATACCAAGATCGAGCTGCTTTACCCCCTGGGCGAAAACTCTCCCATCAACGGGTTTCTGGAAAAGAACCCCTCGGGCGGCATCCATCACATCTGCTATGAGGTCGATGACATCCTTGCCGCGCGCGACCATCTGAAAGCCTCGGGCGCCCGCGTGCTGGGCAGCGGTGAGCCGAAGATCGGCGCGCATGGCAAGCCGGTGCTGTTCCTGCACCCCAAGGATTTCAACGGCTGTCTGGTGGAACTGGAGCAGGCATGACCATCACCGCGGCACTGGTGCTGTATTCCGTCACCTGGTTCATGGTGTTCTTCTGCGTGCTGCCGGTGCGCTTTGAAAGCCAGGGCGACCGGGGGCAGGTGATGCCGGGCACCCCGGCTTCGGCGCCCGAAGACGCCATGATCGGCAAGAAGGCCCGGATCACCACGATCATCGCGACCGTGCTCTTCGGCCTGTTCTACCTGATCATCACCTCGGGGCTGATCACCATCGACAACATGGACATCTTCGGCATCATGCGCTGACGCGCGGAATGTCCGACCGGGCGGGGGCCTGCGGTGCCAGCCGGTGGAACATATGGGTAAAGGTCGCAGCCCCCAGCACCGGTATCACCAGATTGATCAGCGGCACCGACAGCGGCGCCGCCATCAGGATGCCGGCGAACCAGATGCGGAACGGATAGCGGCGGCGCAACTCCTTGGCGCCCTGCCGGCCCAGCCGGCGCATGGCGACCAGCGTGAAATACTCCCGCCCCAGAAGAAAGCCGTTGACCGACCAGAAGACCACCGGAATGAACGGCCCGGCAAAGGCGTAAAGGATCAGCGCCAGCACGTTCACCGCCACCAGCACGCCAAAGAAGTTGACGCTGTCAATCAGGCTGTCGCCCAGCGGCAGGCGCGGCGCGCGCGACAGGTGGGGGTAATGCCGGTCCTCGACCGCCTGCGCCACGTCTTCCAGAAACAGGCCGGTAAAGGCCGATGCCGTCGGCACCATCAGAAAGACCGACAGCCCCAGCATCAGAAACAGCGATCCCCAGGACAGAAGCGTGTCGATGCCGCCCACCGGGCCGACGAAGGGAATGGAAATCTCGCCCGGGGCCAGCCATTCGACCAGCGCCAGAAAGACCGCATAGACGCCGACCAGCAGCGCAAAGGCCAGCGCGATGCCGAAAAGCATCACCCGCAGGAACCGCGGGTCGCCCATCTGGCCAAGCGCACGCAGGAAATCGCCGAAGATCATCACGCCCCCTCAGATGCCCCAGCGCACGACGCGGGCAAGGTCGGGCCGCGGGCGGTCGGGCGCCGGATTGCCCTTGGCGCCGATGTGGATGATGCCCGCCACCGTCTCGCCCGGCAGGCAGGAAAAGGCGCGGACGGCGAATTCGGTGTCGTGCGCCGGCCAGCCGGTCAGCCATTGCGCGCCCCAACCGGCCGCCGAGGCGGCGTTGACGATGTTCATGCACAGCGCCCCCGCCGACAGCACCTGTTCCGCCTTCGGAATCTTGTCTGACGGTTTCGGCGAAGAGATCACCGCCACCGCCAGATGGCCCAGGTCATACTGCCCGCGCCCCTTGGCGATCTTTTCGGCATCGCCCCCCAGCCGCACCGCCCGCGCCTCGGCGATGTCGGCGACCTTCGCCATGTCGGCCTTCTCCAGCACCACCAGCCGCCACGGCTCCAGCTTGCCATGGTCGGGCACGCGCAGGGCGGCGGCCAGAATCGCCTCAAGCGCGGCACGGTCGGGAACGGCGCCGGTCATGGTCTTGTAGGGATAGGACTGGCGGGTGGCGAAGAAGTCGAAAGCGTCGGTTCGGGACATGGGGTCTCCTTTTCGGGGCAGACCCTAGGGGATGGGCGGCCCCTTGCCAAGCGCCGGGGGCGGCGCCAGTCTGCGCGGCAAGCGGAGGGCGGCGGATGAAACGGGGCGATTGGGCCGATCTGGCGGTGCCGGGGGCAGAGTTCCGGCTGCGGGTCACGCCGGGCGCCCGCCGCACCGCGCTGGAGCGGGGGGAAGGCGTGATACGCGCCCATGTCACCGCCGCGCCCGAAGACGGCAAGGCCAATGCCGCCGTGGCGGAACTGCTGGCCGAGGCGCTGGGCGTGGCGAAGTCGCGGCTGGTGCTGACGCGCGGGGCGACCGCCCGCGACAAGGTCTTCCGGCTGGACTGACCCTAGCCCTGAACCGGCCGCTTCTCGATCCGGTAGCTGCCTTCGGGCAGGTCCAGCGCCGCCGCAAGATCCTGAAGCTGCGCCATGGAAAGGGTGATCGCCACCGGCTCATCGGTCATCTGATCGACCTGCCGGATGACCACGCAATCCTCGAATGCCTCGATCACCACGTCTTCCTGCAGGGGCGATGTGGAATCGTCGCCCTCATCGACAAGGGTGATCACGGTGGCGTCGAAATCGTGCTCGATGGTGAACATGGCCGCAGGCTAGCCCGGGGCGGCGGAACGCTCAATAGCTGTTGAACGGCGCAGGCGGGGGCTGGCGCGGCCGGGCGACTTTGCTATGCAGGGCAAAACGGCGGACAGCGGAGCAGGCGGATGCGGCAGGCAATCTGGGCGATGATCGGGGC
>JACZKR010000336.1 GCA_014859945.1 Paracoccaceae bacterium
ATCCAGTTCCACCCAGATCGGCACATGGTCCGAGGGTTTGGCCCCGCCCCTGACCGCCTTGTCGATGCGGCAGTCCAGCAGCAGGTCGGCGGCCTGCGGCGACAGAAGGTGGTGGTCGATGCGGATTCCGTTGTTGCGCTCCCACGCGCCCTTCTGGAAATCCCAGAAGGTGTAGTGGCCGGCCCCCGGTTCGCGCACGCGGAACGCCTCGGTCAGCCCCAGCCCCAGAAGCCGGCGGAAGGCGGCGCGGCTTTGCGGCAGGAACAGCGCATCCGTCACCCATTCGGCCGGCTTCGCGGCATCCTGCGGCTCGGGGATCACGTTGTAATCGCCGCAGAAGACCAGGGGCTCTTCGGTTTCCAGAAGCGCCTTCACCCGCGCTTCCATCCGCGCCATCCAGGCCAGCTTGTAATCATATTTCGGCCCCGGCGCCGGATTGCCGTTCGGCAGGTAAAGCCCCGCCACCCGCACCGACCGCGCGCCCTCTACCGTCGCCTCGATCCAGCGCGCCTGTTCGTCGGCCGGATCGCCGGGCAGGCCCCGCACCACATCAACAAGCGGCAGCCGCGACAGGATCGCCACGCCGTTGAAGCCCTTCTGGCCGTGGGTTTCGACGAAATAGCCCATCGCCTCAAAGGTTTCCCGCGGGAAGCCCTCATCGACCGACTTGATCTCCTGCAGGCAGGCCACTTCGGGGCGGGCGTCTTCCAGCCATTCGGTCAGCGCCTCAAGCCGGGCCTTGATGCCGTTGATGTTGAAACTGGCAATCTTCATCCGGTCCCCCGCGTTTCCCCCGTTCTAGGCCGGATCGCCGCCGTTGGGAACCACCTGCGCCGCGCGGAGCCACAGCCCATCCAGCGCGTCAATCTCGGCCACGTCGAACCGCGCCGCCTCTTCCCAGTAGCGGCCCGAGGGGACGTGATAACCCAGCGCCGCCTCGCGCCCCAGTGCATCACGGGCCAGCGCCGCGTCAAAGGGCAGGGGCCGCGCCGACGCCAGATCGCCCGGCCCCAGCCGCGGAAAGACCAGCCGGCTGGGCCCGCGCGACAGGTTCACCATGGCGCAGCCCTGCATGGCGGCCAGCACCATCAGCCGCGCCGCCTTGGCGGGAAGCGACCGCAGCGTGATGTCCTCCCGCAGGGGGTCGGGCGTGCCCTGACCGTAGAAATGCGTCCGGCCTTCCTTGGGATAATGCATGTCGCAGCCGAAACAGCCGATCACCCGCGGCCGCAGCGCATGCAGCGCCCAATAGGCGGCGGTAAAGGCCATGGTGCCCCCGGCATAGACGAACCCGCCAAGCGCGTTCTGCGCCGGAACGAAATCCTCCTGCGTGACGATGCGCTGGCCGGGGCCGGGCACGGGGCGGCGGTCTTCGGGGAAATCCCAGGGGTGGATCATGAAATCCCAGTCCGGCCGCACCGCCCAGGCGTTGTTGATCGCCAGCACTCGGTCGATCCCTTCGCGCGGCCAGGCCGCCGCCTCCATCGCCATCGGACCCGAGCCCAGCATCAGCACCACTGTCATACCCGGACCCCTGTTCCTGCCGTTCCGCCGTCGCAGATGGGGCGGCCCGGCCCAGCGTCAAGCACCGGCGGCGCCATTGCAACCCGCCTGACAACCCGCCCGCCGCGTGTTACGAAGGGCCTTCCCCCCGGGCGAGGCGCCATGACCATCACCAATGAAGACGAACTCGCCGGCCTTCAGGCCATCGGCCGCATCGTGGCCAATACCATGCAGGCCATGGCGCGCGCGGCCGAACCGGGGATGACCACGGCGGAACTGGATGCGATCGGCCGCGACCTGCTGGCGCGGGATGGTGCGCAATCCGCCCCCGAAACCACCTACGGCTTTCCCGGCGCCACCTGCATCAGCGTGAATGAGGAAATCGCCCACGGCATCCCCGGCCCCCGGGTGATCGCGGCGGGCGATCTGGTGAACATCGACGTCTCGGCCTCGAAAGACGGCTATTTCGCCGATACCGGCGCCACCTTCCGCATCGGCCCGGTCAGCCCCGCGCTTGACCGGCTGTGCCGCGACGGACGCCGCGCCATGCAGATCGGCATTGCCGAGGTGGGCCACGGCCGCCCCCTTGCCGCCATCGGGCAGGCGGTGGGCCGCTTTGCCGCCGCGCGCGGCTATACGCTGATCCGCAACCTTGCCAGCCACGGCACCGGCCGCGCCCTGCACGAGGCGCCGGAAGAGCTTGCCACCTGGCCCACCCGCGGCGACCGCCGCAAGATGCACCGCGGCATGGTCTTCACCGTGGAACCCTTCCTGTCACTGGGCGGCCATCACGCCCGGCAAGGCAGCGACGGCTGGACGCTTTTCAGCCATCCGCCCGCGCCGGTCGTGCAATATGAACATACCGTGGTGACCACCGCGCGCGGCGCGCTGATTGTCACCCGACCCGATCAGCCCTGACCCTGCGGCCCGCAGAACAGGTCATAGACCAGGGCCATGATCGCGCCGGCCTTGGGATCGCGGATGGAATAGAGAATGGCCTTGCCGTCGCGCCGGGCGCTGACCAGCCCCTCGGCCCGCAGCCGCGCCAGCTGCTGGCTGACGGCGGCCTGACGCGCGCCCAGAAGCTCTTCCAGCTCGGTCACCGACCGCTCACCCGAGGACAGGTGGCACAGGATCATCAGCCGCCCCTCATGGCTCAGCGCCTTGAGGAAAGCCGCCGCATCGGCCGCCCGCGCCGCCATCTCATCGGCCGGCAGCGCCGCGCAGCCCATCCGTTCCGTGTCGCGTTCCGAGCCGTCCATCCCGCACCCCGCCTTTCTGAAGCCCCCTTAGCACGGATCGCCGCAGGGCGCGAGGGCCGCACTGGACGCGCTGCACTTTGCCGCTAGTCTGGCACCAAAGGAGAATCCCATGCTGCGCGATCCCGCCTTCACCGCCCCCGGCCGCTTCTGGCGGGGCAACCTGCACACCCATTCCACCAATTCCGACGGCGTGCTGCCGCCCGAAGAGGTCTGCCGCCGCTACCGGGCCGAGGGCTATGATTTCCTTGCCCTGACCGACCATTTCGTCGGGCTGTGGGGCTACCCGATCAGCGACACCACCGGCTACCGGACCGAAGGCTTCACCACCATCCTCGGCGCCGAACTGCATTCCGGCGCCATGGCGAACGGTGAACTGTGGCACATCCTGGCCGTCGGCCTGCCGCCCGATTTCGCGCCCTCGGACAGCCCGCATTTCGTGCCGGTCGCCGGGCAGGAAACCGCCGCGCAGATCGCGCAGCGCGCCGTCGATGCCGGCGCCTTCGTGGCCATCGCTCATCCGCAGTGGTCGGGGCTGACGCTCGACGACGCCCGCAGCGTGACGGCGGCCCATGCGGTGGAAATCTACAACCACGGCTGCGCCATGGGCTGCGACCGGCCCGACGGCTTTGCCATCGCCGACCTCTTGCTGAGCGAAGGCCGCCGCCTGACCCTGATCGCCACCGACGACGCGCATTTCTCGGAACCCGATTTCTTCGGCGGCTGGGTGATGGTGAAGGCGCAGGCCAACGAACCTGCGGCGCTCCTGGCCGCGCTGAAGGCCGGGCATTTCTACTCGACCCAGGGCCCCGAACTGCGCGACGTGCGGATCGAGGACAACCGGGTGATCGTCGAAAGCTCGGCCGTCTCCTCGGTCATCGCCATCGGCTGGGGCACCGGGGCCAAGGGCGTCCACGGCCATTCGATGACCCGCGCCGAAGTGCCGCTTGACCGGCTGAACAACAGCCCCTGGATCCGCGTCGCGGTGATCGACGCCGCCGGCCGGCGCGCCTGGTCGAACCCGATCTGGCGAGAGGCCGGCGCCAATCCGCGCCGGGCGGGCTAGCGGCACCGCCGGCAGCGGGGGCGCTTCGCCCCCCGCACCCCCCGAGGATATTTTCAGACAGATGAAAGCCGCTTGCCCTTCATCTGTCCTCAAATATCCCGGGGGTGAGGGCCGCAGGCCCGAGGGGGCAGCGCCCCCTCTGCCCGGCTTCGGCAAGACGGCCGGTCACACCGGGGCGCCGCAGGGTGGTGCTTGCACGCACCGCCCCCTCAGTTCCCGAGGATGCCCGGCAGACGCAGGCCATGGTCCCTGGCGCATTGGATCGCCGTCTCATACCCTGCATCGGCATGGCGCCAGACGCCCGAGGCCGGGTCGTTCCACAACACCCGCTCCAGCCGTTTCGCCGCCTCCGGCGTGCCATCGGCCAGGATCACCACGCCGGCGTGCTGGCTGAAGCCCATGCCCACACCGCCGCCGTGGTGCAGCGACACCCAGGTGGCACCGCTTGCGGTGTTGACCAGCGCGTTCAGGAGCGGCCAGTCGGATACGGCATCCGAGCCGTCCTTCATCGCTTCGGTTTCGCGGTTGGGTGACGCCACCGAGCCGGAATCGAGGTGGTCGCGGCCGATCACGATGGGCGCTTTCAGTTCTCCGCTTGCCACCATCTCGTTGAACATCAGGCCGGCGCGATGCCGGTCGCCCAGCCCGATCCAGCAGATGCGGGCGGGCAGGCCCTGGAAGGCGATCCTCTCCTGCGCCATGTCCAGCCAGCGGTGCAGATGGGCGTTTTCGGGGAAAAGCTTCTTCATCGCCGCATCGGTCTTGCGGATGTCCTCGGGGTCGCCCGACAGCGCGCACCAGCGGAAGGGGCCGATGCCCTTGCAGAACAGGGGCCGGATATAGGCCGGCACGAAGCCCGGGAAGGCGAAGGCGTTCTCCAGCCCTTCATCGTGCGCGACCTGGCGGATGTTGTTGCCGTAATCCAGCGTCGGGACGCCAGCGTACCAGAAATCGACCATCGCGGCAACGTGGTTGCGCATCGAGGCGCGGGCGGCTTTTTCCACCGCCTTGGGGTCGGATTCCTGCTTCGCGCGCCATTCGCCGACGCTCCAACCCTGCGGCAGATAGCCGTGGAGGGGATCATGGGCGCTGGTCTGGTCGGTCACGATATCGGGGCGGGGACCGCCGGCCTTCATGCGGGCGACCAGTTCGGGGAAGATGTCGGCGGCATTGCCGAGAAGGCCCACCGATTTCGCCTCTCCCTTCGCGGTCCATTCGGCGATCAGCGCCAGTGCTTCATCCAGAGTCTTCGCTTTGGCGTCCAGGTATCTGGTGCGGATACGAAAATCTATCCGCGTCTCATCGCATTCGACGGCAAGGCAGCAGGCGCCGGCCATCACGGCGGCCAAGGGCTGCGCGCCGCCCATGCCGCCAAGCCCGCCGGTCAGGATCCATTTGCCGGTCAGATCGCCGCCGTAATGCTGGCGGCCCGCTTCGGCGAAAGTTTCATAGGTTCCCTGCACAATCCCTTGGGTTCCGATGTAAATCCACGAACCGGCGGTCATCTGGCCATACATCATCAGGCCCTTGCGGTCCAATTCGTTGAAATGGTCCCAGTTGGCCCAATGCGGCACGAGGTTGGAATTGGCGATCAGCACGCGGGGGGCGTCGGTATGGGTGCGCACGATGGCGATGGGCTTGCCGGACTGGACCACCAGCGTCTCATCCGCCTCAAGGTCTTTCAGGCCCGCGACGATGCGGTCGAAATCCTCCCATGTCCGGGCGGCGCGGCCGATGCCGCCGTAGACCACAAGCTCATGCGGGTTTTCGGCGACATCGGGGTGCAGGTTGTTCATCAGCATCCGCATCGCCGCCTCACCGCCCCAGGTCTTGGCGGTTTTTTCGGGGCCGGTCGGGGGGAAGATGTCGCGGGAGTTGTGGCGCGGATTGGTCATGGCGGGCTCCTGTTTCGGCGGCGGAACCGGGGGTTTCACACCCCCGGACCCCCGTGGGATATTTACTGAGAGAGGATGGGCAGGGCGCAGGCGCTGGCGGCGGCGAGGGCGCCGGTGCCGATCAGGCGGGCTGCGGCGGCAAGGTCGGGCGCGAGGTAGCGGTCATCGCCGAGGGTGGCGACTTCGGCGCGCAGGCGGGCGATGACGGCTTGCAGCGGGGCAGAGGTGGGAAGGGGCGCGCGGAACTCGACCCCTTGGGCGGCGCAGATCGCCTCGACGCCGAGGATGGTGTTCAGGTTCTCCACCATGCGGCCAAGGCGGCGGGCGCCGTGGGCGGCCATGCTGACGTGGTCTTCCTGATTGGCCGAGGTGGGGGTGCTGTCGATCACCGTCGGATGGGCGAGGTGCTTGTTTTCGCTCATCAAAGCCGCGGTGGTGACTTCGGCGATCATCAGGCCGGAGTTGAGGCCGGGCTTCGGCGTGAGGAAAGCGGGCAGGTCGAAGCTGAGCGTCGGGTCCACCATCAGGGCGATGCGGCGCTGTGCGATGGCGCCGATTTCCGACAGCGCCATGGCGATCATGTCGGCGGCAAAGCCCACCGGCTCGGCGTGGAAATTGCCGCCCGAGACGATCTGGCCATCCGACAGCACCAGCGGGTTGTCGGTGGCGGCGTTGGCTTCGGTTTCAAGCGTGCGGGCGGCCATGCGCAGCACGTCCATCGCGGCGCCCGTCACCTGCGGCTGGCAGCGGATGCAATAGGGATCCTGCACGCGGGCATCGCCCTCGCGGTGGCTTTCGCGGATCACCGAGCCGTCGAGGAGGGCGCGCATGGCGGCGGCGGCCTCGATCTGGCCGGGCTGGCCGCGAAGGCTGTGAATCTCGGGATGCAGCGGCGCGGTGGAGCCCATGATGGCATCGGTCGAAAGCGCCGAGGTGACAAGGGCCGAGGTCGCCGCATTCCAGCCGCCGAAGAGGCCCGCCAGCGCGTAGGCCGTGGAAAACTGCGTGCCGTTGATCAGGGCGAGGCCCTCTTTCGGGCCAAGGGTGACGGGGGAAAGGCCAGCCATTGCAAGGGCTTCGGCGCCGGTCTTGATCTGGCCTGCGAATTCGGCCTCACCATGGCCGATCATCACGGCGGTCATATGGGCCAGGGGCGCCAGATCGCCCGAGGCGCCCACGGAACCTTGCGCCGGGATCACCGGGGTCACGCCCTTTTCCAGCATGGCTTCCAGCAGCGCCACAATTTCCCACCGCACGCCCGAGGCGCCGCGACCCAGCGACAGCAGTTTCAGCGCCATCATCAGGCGGGCGGTGGCGCGGGGCATGGGTTCGCCCACGCCGCAGCAATGCGACAGGATCAGGTTTTTCTGAAGCGTGGCCGTGTCTTGCGGTGCGATCTTGAGGCTTGCGAGCTTGCCGAACCCGGTGTTCACGCCGTAAACCGCCGTTCCGCCGGCTGCGGCGGTGGCGATGCGGGCGGCGGCGGCCTCAACGCCCGCGCGGGCCGAGGGGTGCAGGCGCGCGGGTGCTTCTTGCCGCCAGAGGCGTTCCAGCTGGGCAAGGGTGGTGGCGCCGGGGGTGAGGGTTTCAGGCGTCAAGACGGCCTCCGAAGATGCGGGCGTGAAGGGGCGTGGCCCCGATGCGGTAGGAAAGTTCGGCCGGGTGGCGGGCCTGCCAGAGGCAGAGATCGGCCAGTTGACAGGGCGCGATGGTGCCCCGGTCGGTCAGGCCCAGGGCGCGGGCGGCATGGGTGGTGGTGCCGGCCAGCGTCTCAAGCGGGGTCATGCGGAAGAGGGTGCAGGCCATGTTCATCGCCAGCGGCAAGGAGGCGATGGGGGCGGTGCCGGGGTTGAAATCGGTGGCCAAGGCCATCGGAACGCCCGCCGTGCGGAAGGCGGCAATCGGCGGGGCTTGCGTTTCGCGCAGGGTATAGAAGGCGCCGGGCAGGATCACCGCCACGGTGCCAGCGGCGGCCATGGCGGTGATGCCATCGGCGGCGATGTATTCGACATGGTCGGCGGAAAGGGCGCCCATGCGGGCGGCCAAGGCGGCGCCTTTCAGGTCGGAAAGCTGTTCGGCATGGAGTTTCAGGGGCAGGCCAAGGGCGCGGGCTTCGGTGAAGAGCCGCTCGACCTGTGCGGGCGAAAAGGCGATGCCTTCGCAGAAGGCGTCCACCGCGTCGATCAGACCTTCCGCATGGGCCTTATGCAGCGAGGGGATGGCAACCTCTTCGATGTAAGCATCGGCGCGGCCTGCATATTCCGGCGGCACGGCATGGGCGGCGAGGTGCGTGGTCAGAACCCGCAGCGGCCGGTGGGCGGCGATCCGGCGGGCGACGCGGAGCATCTTCAGCTCATCCGTCACGGTCAGGCCATAGCCCGATTTCACCTCGATCGTCGTGGCGCCGGCGGCGATCATCAGGTCGGCGCGGGCCAGAGCCTGTTCCAGCAATTCCGCCTCGCTGGCGGCGCGGGTGGCGCGGACGGTGGACAGGATGCCGCCGCCGGCGCGCGCCACCTCTTCATAAGAGGCGCCGTTCAGCCGCATCTCGAATTCCACCGCGCGGTCGCCAGCAAAGACGATGTGGGAATGGCAGTCGATCAGGCCCGGCGTCACCAGCCGTCCGCCGCAGTCATGGGCGGGCAGGCCGGACCAGGCCTCGGGCAGGGCATCCATCGGGCCGGCCCATGCGATGCGGTCGCCCTTTATGGCCACGGCGGCATCGGGGATCAGGCCGTAACCGTCTGTCATGGTCGCCAGCGTGGCATGGGTCAGCAGAATCGCCATAGGGCTTGCCTTATGTCTGATATTGAGGATAATATGTCTGCACATAATATCCGCTGTCAACCCCATGAGGATGCCATGACCGTGATCCATGCCGCGACCGCCCTTCTGTCCGATGGCTGGGCCAGCGATGTGCGGGTGGAACTGGCGGAAGGGCGGATCGCCCGTGTCACGGCCGGCGCCGCACCGCAGGGGCAGCGGGTGGATTGCCTGTTGCCGGCGCCGGTCAACCTGCATTCCCACGCCTTTCAGCGCGCGATGGCCGGGCTGACCGAACGGCGTGGCCCGGGGAACGACAGCTTCTGGACCTGGCGCGAGCTGATGTATCGCTTCCTGGGCCAGCTGACGCCCGAGGATGTCGGCGCAATCGCCGCCATGGTGATGATGGAGATGGCCGAAGCCGGCTATGCCGCGGTGGCCGAGTTCCACTATCTGCACCACGGCCCCGGCGGCGCGCGCTATGACGATCCGGCCGAGATGTCGGCGCGCATCGCCGCCGCAGCCGCACAGACCGGGCTGGGGCTGACGCTGCTGCCGGTGCTGTACGAACGGGGGGGCTGCGACGGCCGGGCGCTGAATGAGGGGCAGAAGCGCTTCGGCAACACGCCCGAGGGTTACGCGAAACTGTGGGAGGGGGCGGGCCGCGCGCTGCGCGATCTGCCCGGCGACAGCGTGCTGGGCGTGGCGCCGCATTCGCTGCGGGCGGCTTCGGCCTTTGGCATCCGGCTGGCGACGGGGCTTTGCCCGACCAGCCCGGTGCATATCCATGTGGCCGAGCAGGTGGCCGAAGTGGCCGAGGTGCAGGCGGCGACCGGCCTGCGCCCCGTCGAATGGCTGATGCGGCATGTCGAGCTTGGCCCGCGCTGGTGCCTGATCCACGCCACCCAGATGGAGCCTTTCGAGACCGAGGGGATGGCGCGCTCGGGCGCCGTGGCGGGGCTGTGCCCGATCACCGAAAGCAATCTGGGCGACGGCATCTTTGACGGCATGCGCTATCGCGCGGCGGGGGGCGTCTTTGGCGTGGGGTCGGATTCCAACGTGCGGATCGCGCTGGCCGAAGAGCTGCGGGTGCTGGAATATTCGCAGCGG
>JACZKR010000337.1 GCA_014859945.1 Paracoccaceae bacterium
CGGCAATGCGGGGGGCGGGGTCATCGTGCCCCGGATCGTCGAAGACGGCGTTGCCCGACTGGATATGGGTGCGGACGTTCTTCATCCCCAGATCGGCCAGCATGGCACGAAAGCTGGCCATGGGCAGCGTGACGCCGCCCACGTTCACCCCCCGCAACAGCAGGATGTGCCGTTCAGCCGACATCGGTGCGGCCGCGCCGGTCGCCGCGCAGGTTGGCGTAAAGCACATGGTTGCGCCAGCGGCCGTTGATCTGCAGATAGCTTTGCGCCACGCCTTCATACTTGAAGCCGCATTTTTCAAGCACCCCGCGCGAGGCGGCGTTTTCCGGCAGGCAGGCGGCCTCGATCCGGCTGAGGTCCATCTGGGCGAAGGCGTGGTGGACCATGGCGAGGATCGCCTCGCGCATGTAACCGCGGCGGGCGAAGGGCGCGCCGATCCAGTAGCCCAGCGTGCCGGCCTGCACCGGGCCGCGGCGGATGTTGTCCAGCGTGATGGCGCCCAGAAGCCGCTGATCCTCGCGCCGGATCAAAAGCATGGGCAGGGCGGTGCCCTGAACCTCGGCCCGCTGGGCCCAATAGACGCGGTTGGTGAAGGCGCGGCGCGACAGGTGGTCATGCGACCAGACCGGCTCCCACGGGGTCAGGTGGCTGGCCGAGGCTTCGCGCAGCGCCGACCAGGCCCGCCAGTCGGGATGCTGGGGCAGCCGCAGCGTCATCCGCTCGGTCTCGATCCGGGGACGGCGGCGCAGCGCGAACATCATCAGGCGGCAAGCCTTTCGCGGATCGCCTCCAGCGTGGGGGCGGCCTCGACGGGGCCATAAAGCGCCAGCGCGGCGCCCTTGCCCGTCAGTTCGCCCGCATAGCGGCGGATACCGGCCACGGTGACGGCGTCGATCCGCGCCACCGATTCCTCGACCGGCGGCACGCGGCCATGGATCGCCAGCAGCCGCGCGATGCGTTCGGCCCGGGCCGAGGGGCTTTCCAGCCCCATCAGCATGCCGGCCTTGATCTGGGCGCGCGCACGGTTGACCTCGGCTTCGGTCATGTCATCGGCGGCGCGTTTCAGCTCGTCCACCGTCAGCAGGGTGAGGTCGGCGATTTCTTCGGCGCTGGTGCCGGCGTAAAGGGTGATCTGGCCGGCATCCTCATAGGCGCCCGACTGCGCGAAGATCGAGTAGCAAAGCCCCCGCTCCTCACGGATTTTCTGGAAGAGGCGCGAGGACATGCCGCCGCCCATCGCCGTGGCGTAGACCTGCGCGGTGAAGACATCGGGGTGGCGGTAGCCCGGCGCGTCGAAGGCCATGGCGAAATGGACCTGCTCAAGCTCCTTCACCTCGCGCCGTTCAGAGCCGGCAAAGCTGGCCTCCTGGAAGGCGCGCTGCGGATGGGCGGCAAGATGGCCGAAAAGCGCCTGGGCCTGGGCCACGATGGCGTCATGGTCCACCCGGCCGGCGGCGGCGAGGATCATCTGCCCCGGCCCGTAATGTTCGCCGACGAAGCCCTGCAGATCGGCGCGGCCAAAGGCCTGCACCCGTTCGGCCGGGCCAAGGATGGTGCGGCCGAAGCTTTGGCCGGGGTAAGACGCCTCTTGCAGCCAGTCGAAGATGATGTCGTCGGGCGTGTCCAGCGCCTGCCCGATTTCCTGCAGGATCACATGACGCTCGGTTTCAATGTCGGCCTCGTGGAAGGCGGGGTTCAGCACGATGTCGCCGATCACATCCACCGCCAGCGCCACATCGCCCTTCAGGACGCGGGCGTAATAGGCGGTCATCTCGCGGCTGGTATAGGCGTTGATGTAGCCGCCCACATCCTCGATTTCCTCGGCAATCTGCAATGAGGTGCGCCGCGCCGTGCCCTTGAAGGCCATGTGTTCCAGGAAATGGGCGATGCCGTTCTGCTCGGCCCGTTCATGCCGGCCGCCGGCGGTGACCCAGATGCCGGCGCTGGCCGATTGCAGGCCGGGCATATCCTCGGTCACGATGCGGAAGCCGTTGGGCAGGGTGGTCAGCTTTGTGGTGGCGGGGCTCATTTGCGCGCCAGCCTTTCACGGATCAGGGATTGCAGCGCGGCCAGATCGTTCGGGACGCGGGTCACCCGTTCTTCGCGGGCGAACAGGTCGGCCATGCGGGGCGGCAGGCCGGGGCGGATACCGCTGGCCGCTTCGACCGCATCGGGGAACTTGGCCGGATGGGCCGTAGCAAGGGTGATCATCGGCGCCGGCCCAAGGTGTTCTTCGGCCACCTTCACGCCCACGGCGGAATGCGGGCACAGCAGTTCACCCGTCGCGGCAAGGGTGGCGGCGATGGTGGCGCGGGTTTCATCCTCGGAACAGCGGCCCGAGGCGAAGGTGTCGCGCAGCATCTGCAGCGCGCCCTGGCTGATCGTGAAGCCGCCCGCCTTCATCTCGGCCATCAGCGCGGCTATCGCGGTGCCGTCGCGGCCATAGGCATCGAAAAGCGCGCGTTCGAAGTTCGAGGATACCTGAATGTCCATCGAGGGGCTGATCGAGGGTTTCACGCCATTGGTCTGGTAGGCGCCCGATTTCAGGGCGCGGTCCAGAATGTCGTTCTGGTTGGTGGCGATCACCAGACGGTCAATCGGCAGGCCCATCCGGCGCGCGATGTAGCCCGCGAAGATGTCGCCGAAATTGCCGGTGGGCACGGTGAAGCTGACCGGGCGGTGGGGGGCGCCCAGCGACACAGCGGAAGAGAAGTAATAGACCACCTGCGCCAGCACCCGCGCCCAGTTGATACTGTTCACGCCGGCCAGCCGCACCCCGTCGCGGAAGGCGAAATCGTTGAACATGTCCTTCACGCGCGCCTGACAATCGTCAAAGTCGCCGTCCATCGCCAGCGCGTGAACGTTGGATTCGGCCGGCGTCGTCATCTGGCGGCGCTGCACCTCGGACACCCGGCCATGCGGGAAGAGGATGAAGACATCCACGTTGGCCAGGCCCTTGAACGCCTCGATCGCCGCCGATCCGGTATCGCCCGAGGTGGCGCCGACGATGGTGATACGTTCGCCCGTCTTGGCCAGCGCCGCCTGCATCATCTGCCCGATCAGCTGCATGGCGAAGTCCTTGAAGGCCAGCGTCGGCCCGTGGAACAGCTCCAGAAGGAAATGGTTCGGACCCAGCTGCACCAGGGGCGCCCGGGCGGCATGGCCGAAGCCCTTGTAGGCGGCGGCGATCAGGCCGCGAAACTCGTCATCGGCAAAGAAGCCGCCCAGATAGGGGCGCATCACGCGGAAGGCGATCTCTTCATAGGGCAGGCCGGCCAGCGCGGCGATTTCGTCCGCGGTCATCGCCGGAACGGTTTCGGGCACATAAAGCCCGCCGTCCCGGGCCAGCCCCGTCATCATCGCTTCGCCGAAGGTCAGAACCGGAGCCGTGCCCCGCGTCGAGATGTAGTGCATCTTGTTCCTCAAATCGTCCGCTGTCTGATACGCCACAGAAGGTAGCCTGTCATCACCGCCCAGACGGCGGCCAGCGAGAACCAGGTGATGGCGTAGCCCCAATGGTCGTTGGGTATAGCCGAACTGTCCACCGGCATCGGCGTAATCCCGTCGCCGGTCGGCCCGCGGGCGACAATCAGCACCGGCTCGGTGCCGAGTTTCGCCGCCATGGCCGCGACATCGCGGGCGAACCACAGGCCGGTGCGCGGGTCGGGCGGCGGGGTGAAGCTGTCGGCGTCCTGCGGCCAGTGCAGGTT
>JACZKR010000338.1 GCA_014859945.1 Paracoccaceae bacterium
GCCATGGCCAGCCCGCGCACCCGCCGGCTGGCCGGCAGCCCGGCCGAGGGCCGCATCACCTGGATCAGCCGCAGCCGCCTTTGGGGCTTCCCCGACTACACCACCGCCGAAGTCACCCCCGGCGGGCTGGTCATCCATGCCCGCCAGCGCTTCGGCTCGGACGACTGGGGGGTGAATGCCGCCCGGCTGCGGGACTGGCTGGCGCAGCTTTCGCTTGCGTCATAGGCCCGTCACGCCGCATCCTTAGCCTTGGGCCGATGCCGAGCGCGCCCTGACCGAGGAGACTGCCATGCGCCTGATCCCCGTCCTTGCGGCCCTTGTGATGCTGGCCGCGCCCCTGCACGCCGAAACCCGCCTGAAGGTGATGAGCTTCAACATCTGGGGCGGTGGCGGCAATGAAGGCAAGGGCGTCGAAGAAACCGTGGCCGCCATCCGCGCCGCCGGCGCCGATGTGGTGGGCCTGCAGGAAACCCGGCTGGAGCCCGAAGACTGCAGCGCCGAACATTGCCCGGCCGCCGGCACATCGGTTGCCGCCGCGATTGCCGCCGAACTTGGCTGGCACCATTATGACCAGACGGCCGAGAACGGGCTGCTCTGGGCCAATGCGGTGATTTCGCGCTATCCGATCGGGCCGGCCAGCCCCGCCGATCTGGGCGTTCCGATTGATGTCGGGGGCCGCACGGTGTGGCTCTTCAACATCCACCACGACGACGAACCCTATCAGCCCTATCAGCTTCTGGGCATCGAATACGGCCCCGCCCCCTTCATCAAGACCGAGGCCGAGGCGCAGGACTGGGCCGCCCGCACCCGCGGCCCGGCGATGGACATGCTGATGGCCGAAATGTCGTCGGTGGCGGGCGATGCGGCGGCGGTCTTTGTCACCGGCGATTTCAACGAACCCTCGGGGCTGGACTGGACCGATGCGGCGGTGGCGGCGGGGCATCACCCGGTCAAGGTGGACTGGCCGACGACCCGCCGCCTGACCGATGAGGGTTTCACCGATGCCTACCGCGCCGCCCATCCCGACCCGGTGGCGAAGCCCGCCTATACCTGGACGCCGTCCTATGAGGAAACCGCGACCGACGACCACCCCGACCGTATCGACTTCGTCTTTGCCCGCGCGCCGGGGCTGAAAGTGCTGTCGGCCGCCATCGTGGGCGAGGATGGCCCGCGTTCGGACATCAAGGTAACGCCCTGGCCGTCGGACCACCGCGCCGTGGTGGCCGAAGTCAGCTTCTGACATCATCCTCTCTCTCTAAATATCCCACGGGGGTCCGGGGGTGTGAAACCCCCGGGGCCTGCCGCCCCTTGACCCGCCGGGGCTGCTGCGCCAAACCCGGCCCATGGTTCCGCTCGACAAGCTTGCCCAGATCACCCAGCGTTTCGAGTTTCTCGAGGCGCAGCTTCACGCCGGCGCCGCCCCGGCCGAAATCGCCCGGATCAGCCGTGAATATTCCGGGCTGAAGCCGGTGGCCGATGAAATCGCCGCCTACCGCCGCGCGCTGGACGATCTGGCCGAGGCCGAGGCGATGCTGGCCGATCCCGAGATGCGCGCGCTGGCCGAGGATGAGATTCCGGCACTGAAGGCCCGCATCCCCGAGATGGAGCAGGCGCTGCGCATCGCCCTTCTGCCGAAAGACGCCGCCGACGCCCGTCCGGCGATCCTGGAAATCCGCCCCGGCACCGGCGGGGAAGAGGCGGCGCTGTTCGCCGCCGACCTTGCACGGATGTACCAGCGCCACGCCGAGCGCATGGGCTGGCGGTTTGAGGTGCTGGAAAGCCAGCCGTCCGACTTGGGCGGGCTGAAGGAATTCACCGCCCATGTGCAGGGCGAGGGCGTCTATGCCCGGCTGAAATACGAAAGCGGCGTCCACCGGGTGCAGCGCGTGCCCGAAACCGAAGCCGGCGGGCGCATCCACACCTCGGCCGCCACGGTGGCCGTGCTGCCCGAGGCGGAAGAGGTCGATATCGACATCCCCGCCGGCGATATCCGCATCGACACCATGCGGTCCTCGGGCGCCGGCGGCCAGCATGTGAACACAACCGACTCGGCCGTGCGCATCACCCACCTGCCCACTGGCATCGTGGTGACCAGTTCCGAAAAATCGCAGCACCAGAACCGCGCCATCGCCATGCAGGTGCTGCGCGCCCGGCTGTATGAGGCGGAACGTGAGCGTCTGGCCAATGAACGCGCCGCCGAGCGCAAGTCGCAGGTCGGCTCGGGCGACCGCAGCGAGCGGATCCGCACCTACAACTTCCCGCAGGGCCGGATGACCGATCACCGCATCAACCTGACGCTTTATTCCTTGGGCCAGATCATGCAGGGCGACCTGGGCGATGTGATCGACGCGCTGGTCGCCCATGATCAGGCCGCCCGTCTGGCCGAGATGGAAGGGTGACGGCGGCCGAGGCCCTGCGCGCGGCCGTTCTGCGCCTGCGCGATGCCGGGGTGGATGACCCCGCCCGCGACGCCCGCGCGCTCTTGGCCCATGCCATGGGCCTGCCGGCCGACCGGCTGACGCTGCATCTGCCCGACGCGCTGGACGCCGCGCAGGAAGCCGCCTTTCACGCCGCCATCGCCGCCCGCGCCGCCCGCCAGCCGGTGGCGCAGATCACCGGTGAGCGGCTGTTCTGGGGCCGCGCCTTCCGCGTGACGCCCGATACGCTGGACCCGCGCCCCGAGACCGAACGCCTTGTCGAAGAAGCGCTTTCCCGCCCCTTCGTCCGCATGCTTGACCTTGGCACCGGCACCGGCTGCATCCTGATCTCCTGCCTTCTGGGGATGAAGATGGCGACCGGCCTTGGCACCGACCTGTCGGCCCCGGCGCTGAAGGTCGCCGAAGCCAATGCCGCCCGCCATGGCCTGACCCGTGCCCGCTTTCAAGCGGGCGACTGGTTCGCCGGCATTCCGGGGCGGTTTGACCTGATCGTCTCGAACCCGCCCTATATCGCCCAGGGTGAAATGGCCGGCCTTGCGCCCGAGGTGCGCGACTGGGAACCCCATGGCGCCCTGACCCCCGGCGGCGACGGGCTGGATGCCTACCGCGCCATCGCCCGCGGTGCCCCGGCGCGGCTGATGCCGGGCGGGCGGCTGTTGCTGGAAATCGGGCCGACGCAGGGCGCGGCGGTTTCCGCGCTGCTGGCCGCCCAGGGCCTGACCGCCATCCGCGTGCTGCCCGATCTTGACGGCCGCGACCGCGTGGTGGCGGCGGTGGCCCCGGGCGATGCCGACAGTTGCGGCTGCGCCTGAGCCCGGCGCATTCCTGCAAAAGCCCCAAGAATCCGCTTGTGCGCCGCCTGCGCATGTGATTATTCGGTCTGGCGCAGGGGCAGGGATGACCCGCCTCGCGCGAATGCCATGCACCCGCCGTCTTCATTTCCGGCCCCCGGATCGGGCCGCGGCAGGGTCCAAGTCATCAAAGGACAAGATGCGCTCTTCCAAGTCCCGCTCGCGTTCGAAGCAGAACCGCCCGCGCACGCTCGGCAATATCATCAACCGCGTCTTCGACTCGTCTGGCCCCGAAGGCAAGGTGCGCGGAACGCCGCAGCAGATCATCGAGAAATACAATGCGCTCGCCCGCGATGCGCAGCTCTCGAATGACCGGGTGGCGGCCGAGAACTTTCTGCAGCACGCCGAACATTACACCCGCCTTCTGGCCGAAGCCCAGCGGGAGATGGCGGCCGAACAGGAAGCGCGCCAGCAGTTCCACCAGCAGAACCAGAACGGCAACGGCAACCGCGACCGCCAGAACGGCAACCGCGATGACCGGGGCGACCGTGGCGATTACCGCAGCGACCAGCCGTCCGAAGATTTCGCCCCCGGCCCCGAGGCGTTCGACGTGGTGGGCGGCGATGAGGACGGCCATCTGGTCGACCTGCCCGAAGCCCCGCGCCCCGCGCCGCAGCAGCAGCCCCGGCGTGACGATTACCGCCGCGACGACAACCGCCGCCGCGATGACGGCAACCGCCGCCGCGACCCGCAGCAGGGCGAGGCCCGCAGTGAACAGCGCCCGGAACAGCGCGGCGACCAGCGCCCGCCCCGCAAGGTGGAGATCGTGGTGAAGTCCGAAGCGCCGGCGCCCGAAGCGGCAGCTCCCGCTCCGGCCCCCGCACCTGCTCCGGCTCCGGCCCCCGTGGCGGCAGAACCCGCCGCGACCGAGGCCCCGGCCAAGCCCGCGCCGAAACCGCGCACCCGGCGCCCGGCGGCGCCTAAAGCCGCCAAGGGCGACACGCCCGAAGCCGCCGAATGACCCGCAGGCCCGCCTCTGGCGGGCCTAGCTTTTCGCCACTTCGCGGGCCAGCGCGCAGAAGCCTTCCAATGAGATTTCCTCGGCCCGCGCCGTGGGTGGAATGCCCGCCGCCAGAAGCCGCGCCTCGATATCCGGCCCCAGCGCCTTCAGCGAGGACCGCAGCATCTTGCGCCGCTGGTTGAAGGCCATGGCGGTGACGCGGGCAAGCACCGCCTCATCCGCCGGATAGCGCGGCTGGGCCAGCCGGGTCAGATGCACCACCGCCGAATGCACCTTGGGGGCCGGCGTAAAGGCTTCGGGCGGCAGGGTCAGCACGATCTTCGGCTCGGCCCGCCACTGCGCCAGCAGCGCCAGCCGCCCGTAATGTTCGGTCCGCGGTTTGGCAACGATGCGCTCGGCCACTTCCTTCTGGAACATCAGCGTCAGGCTTTCCCAGAAGGGCGGCCAGGTCTTCGGCGTCAGCCAGCGGATCAGAAGCTCGGTCCCCACATTGTAGGGCAGGTTCGCCACCACCCGCACCGGCGGCGTCAGATGGGCCAGCACATCGACCTCCAGCGCGTCGCCGTTGATCACCTCAAGCCGGCCGGGGCAGGCCGCCTGAATCTCGGCCAGCGCCGGCATGCAGCGCGGGTCTTTCTCCACCGCCAGCACCCGCCGCGCGCCTTCGGCCAGAAGCCCCCGCGTCAGCCCGCCGGGGCCGGGCCCGACCTCCAGCACGTCGCAGGCCGAAAGGTCGCCCGCCGACCGCGCGATCCGCGCCGTCAGGTTCAGATCGAGCAGGAAGTTCTGGCCCAGCTGCTTTTTCGCCACCAGATCATGCGCCCGGATCACCTCGCGCAACGGCGGCAGACCGTCAATCGTGGCCATGCCCGCCCCCCATGGTCGATTTTTCGTCCGAAAAATCGCTGGCCCCTGATTTTCGTACGAAAATCAGCGTCATCGGTTCGCCGCCATCTTCGCGGCCATCCGCAGCGCCGCGACCAGGGAATCCGGCCGCGCAATCCCCTTGCCGGCGATGTCGAAGGCGGTGCCGTGATCGGGCGAGGTGCGGATGAACGGCAGGCCCAGCGTCACATTCACCCCCTCGTCGAAGGCCAGCGTCTTGATCGGGATCAGCGCCTGATCGTGATAGGCGCAGACCGCCGCATCATAGCCGGCGCGGGCGCGGGCGTGAAACATCGTGTCGGCGGGCAGGGGGCCTTTCAGCGCAAAGCCCTCGGCCTGCAGGCGGGCCAGAAGCGGTGCCATCCAGTCCAGTTCCTCGCGCCCCATCACCCCGCCCTCGCCGGCATGGGGGTTCAGCCCCGCCACGGCGATGACCGGCGCTTCAATGCCGAAATCGCGGATCAGCCCGGCATGGGTCAGGCGGATCACCTCTTCCAGCAGGGCGGGCGTCAGGGCGCGGGGCACTTCGGACAGGGCGATGTGGATGGTTGCGGGGACTACGCGCAGGGCGTCGCAGGCCAGCATCATCACCACCCGCGCATCGCCCGCCAGATGGGCGAGATATTCGGTATGGCCCGGAAAGGCGAAACCCGCGCCGTCCTTCAGCGCCTTCTTGTGGATGGGCGCGGTGCAAAGCGCCGCCGCCTGACCCGCCATCACCAGCGCCACGCCGCGTTCGATCGCGGCGATGACGCCGGCCGCATTGGCCGGATCGGGCTCGCCCGGGGTGGCTGCGCCGGCAAACTCCTGCGCCAGCACCGGCAGCAGGCCCGCCGGCACCGACAGCGCCTGATCGGGGTGGCCGATCACCTTATGCGCCGCGCCGCGGGGAAGGTGGCGCGGATCGCCGATCCAGAAGAAGGGCAGCGCATCGCCCAGAACGGCGCGCGCCGCGACGGCGATCTCGGGGCCGATGCCCGCAGGCTCGCCGCAGCTCAGCGCGACGGGCAGCATGGCTCAGGGTTCCCGGATGATGGCTTCGGTGCGCAGCTCTTCCAGATAGATCTCGGCCATGGCGCCCAGACGCTGGTTCAGAAGCTGACGCCGCGCATCCTCGCGCGCGGGCATGAAGCTGATGTCAACGCCGCGGCGGCAGACCATCAGGAACAGGTTCACCCCGCCCCGCGCGATGGCGGCGCTTTCGCCGGTATCCAGAAGCGCCAGCGTTTCCGCGATGTCCGAAGGCACCTGACCCACGGGCGCGCTTTTGCGCTGCAACTGGCTTTCGGGCTGGCCCTTGGCCAGATCGTAAAGGTCGTCGCAGGTGTCCACTTTCGCGCGGACCGAAGCCGCATCCTGCCCGGCCGGCAGCACATATTCGGCGTAATCGACCAGCGTGGCGGTTTCGGCCGCCGAAAGCTGATCCTCGGCGCGGTCAAGGATCAGATACAGCGTGATCGCCTCATCCGTCTGCACGATCTGGCTGATGGTGCCGGGCGGGGTGGCCAGCATGACGGCCTTGGTCTTTTCGTCGAATTCCGTCAGGCGCTGCCAGTCGCGCTGCCCGCCCGAAGCGGCGGTCGGCCCCTTGGAATATTGCCGGGCGGCAGCGAAGAAGGCCGGCTCATCGGTGACCGCCTGTTTCAGCTTGCGCGCCAGCGCGAGCGAAGCCGAGCGTTCCGGCCCCTTGCCCGGCAACACGATTTCGGCCACCCGCAGCGTGGGGATCGACTGCGGCGCGAAGGCCGCCATGGCGCGGTCAATCTCGGCATCGGTGATGGTGACCTGGCCGGCATAGCGCGCGCGCACCACCTCGCGCCAGATCATCCCGGCGGCGACGAAATCGCGGAAGGTTTCGGCATCCACCCCGCCCTGGGCGATGGCCTTGACGAATTCCTCGGCCGTCAGGTTGGCGCGGCTGGCGAATTCGGTCATGCCCGTCTCGACCATCTCAGGCGTGACCGACAGGCCCAGACGCTCGGCCTCGGCGACGCGCAGGCGGTCCTCGATCAGGGTGTCCAGCGCGATCTTTTCAATGTCGCCGGGCTGGCGCAGCAGGGTCATGAACAGGATGCGCTGATCCAGTTCGTAATGCGACACCGCCTTGCCGTTGATTATGATCACCGGAGAGAAGGGGCTGGACTGCGCCAGAGCCGGGGCGCCCGTCAGCGCAACCATTGCCGCAAGCCCAAGCGCCCGAAGCTGCCTCAGGGGCCCCTTCGCTGCCGCTTTTGCCGCGCCCGCCGTTCTTTGCGCCTGTGCCATGCCTGCCGTCGTCCGTTTCGCCCGCCGCTGCGGGCCTTCGTTGCCGTTCTGCCCTAGCCCCGGCATTGCCGGGCCGGACCGCTTTCGCCGCTGCCGCCAAAGCCCAGAAGCTCTACCGACAGGCCGAATTCCGTCGTCGGCGTCACACTAGTCGAGGACGTGAACCGACGCGAGAGTGAAAGATCGACCAGAAGGCATTCGTTGCGGAAGGCCAGCGCGGCGCCCGCCCGCGAAGCGCGGTCAAGTACCACATCGTAGCGGCCCGAAAGCCGCGCCGTCCAGCCGCGAGACAGTTTCACGCTGGAATCTAACACCAGTTCCTCGGTCGGGTCGGGTCGGTTTTCCGCAGGGTCGTCGCGGACATAGACGTAGCCGGCGGATACCGCGTAACGCTCGGCCGTGACGCCCATGCGCAATTCGCCCTTGGTCAGCGTCAGCCCGTCATCCAGCAGCAGCCGGTTGGTCAGCGACAGCCCGTTCGGCGTGCCCAGTTGCCAGGCCACCAGCCAGTCAGACTGCGCGCCGTCGAGGCCCGAGGCGGCGGTGAACTGGCCCAGGTCTTCGGCCCGGATCACCCGGCCCGCCGCGACGCCCAGCGTCCAGCCGGCGGGGTCATGGCGCAGCCAGGTCACGCCCAGATTGGCGCGGATGCCGCGTTCCACCGCGTCGGACCCCGGATAGCGGTTCAGCGCGAAAAGGTTGCCCTCGTCAAACTCGACCAGCACCGAATCCTCGTTCGGGATGGTGTCGGTGCCGTCGCCGGCGATGACCAGCTGCGCCACCGGCTCGATCACATGGGCGACGCCGTTCTTTCCGGCGCGCACCCAGGGCCAGCGCAGTTCGGCCCCGATGGCGCCCCAAAGGCGGGTATCGGTGCCTGCCTCGGCCGCGTCCTGACCGATGGCATAGATATCGGCCCGCGCCTCGCCCAGGATGCCGGCGATCATGCCGTTCCGCAGCACCCAGTCGCGCCGCCAGTCGGCCCGGATCGAGGCGCGGGCAGTGTCGCGGCCGTCGGAAATGCCGTCACCGTCGCTGTCCACCGGATTGTCCGAGGTGCGGGCATGGCTGTGGGTCTGAAACCGCAAGCCCCCCTCGCCGCCAAAGGGCCCAAGGGCAAAGCGGCGGTGCCAGGTGACATCGGTCACGACCGAGGGGATGGTGGCGTTGCTTTCGCCGTCGCGCAGGGTCTGAAAGCCGATCAGCCGCGCCGACAAATGCTCGTTGCGCCGCACGCGGACGGCTTCGACATAAGACATCAGCCGGTCGGATTCGGGCAGGCCGTAATCGAGCAAATAGCCTTCGTCCGTCACCCCTTCGAGGTGGATGTTCAGCGCGAAGCCGCGCGGCAGGGCAAAGCGGCCATCGGCCAGAAGATAGCCGCGCAGGTCGCCCGGCAGGATATCATCGCGCGAGGCCTGCAGCGTCACCGCCAGATCGCCGGTGCGGTAGGCCTCGCGATAGCGCAGCGCCACGGTGCGCGAGGCGCCGTTCGACAGATAGGGCGTGATCAGAAGGTCGCGCGACGGCCCAAGCGCCACGAAATAGGGCACCCACAGGCCCGTGCCGATCTTGGACGAATTCGTCAGCTTCGGCATCAGGAACCCCGTCGCACGGTCCAGCGAGGGGTCGGGCATCCGCAGGCGCGGGATGTAGAAGACCGGCAGCCCCGCCAGCCGCAGCTGGGCGTTGCTGAAGTAAAGCTGGCGTTCCTGTTGGTCATGCACCACGCGGCTGGCGCGCAGTTCCCACAGGGGGGTGGGATTGCCGGCACAGACCCGGCAGGACGACGCCGCCACTTGCCGCATCGCGGTATAGCGGCCCGCGACCCGCTGAATATCGGCCGCCGCGATCTGCAACTGCTGGTCAAAGACCATGCGGGCCGAAATCAGGATGCCTTCGGACAGATCGCCCGAAAGCTCGGCCTGATCGGCCAGCAGCACCGTGCCGCTGCCATCGCTCAGCACCAGCGGCCCCTCGATGATCAGCCGGTCGGCCTTGCGGTCATAGATGATGCGGCTGGCGGTCAGGCGCTGGCCGCGGAAGAAGATTTCCACATGGCCCGAGGCGATCAGCCGTGCATCCGCCTCGATCAGTAGGCTGTCGGCGACCAGCGTCGCGCGGTCCTGCGCCAGGGCGGGCAGGGTGGTCAGCCACAGCATCAGCGCGATCAGAAGGCGGCGCATCAGCCATCCTCCAGATGCAGAAGCAGGGTCAGCGACAGAAGGAAAGCGGCGGCCGGCGGGCTCCATGCCGCGACGGCGACGGGAATCTGGCCGTTTTCACCCAGCACCTGCGCGAAGTTGCGCAGGAAGAACAACAGGAACCCGCCCGCCAGCGCCAGCAGCACCATCTGCCCGGTCTTGCCAAAGCGCGCGTGGCGCATGGTGAAACCCGCGGCCAGCAGCACCATGGTTCCCAGAAGAAGCGGCAGGGCAAGTTCCATCTGCATCCAGACCCGATAGCTGCGGGCCGAGAAACCGGCCTGTTCCAGATCGCCGATATAGCCCGGCAGATCCCAGAAGGCGATGGCCGAAGGCGTGCCGAAGCCCTGCCGGATGCGGTCGGCGGTCAGGTCGGTGGGCAGGCTCAGCCCCTCTTCCTGCACGGTGGCGGCCATTTCGGGGTTGGCGGCGGTGAAATCCCAGCGCTTGGCCTTGGTCATCGCCCAGGCGCCCGGGGTCAGCCGCGCGGTTTCGGCATCAATCCGGCCGGCGGGGCGGCCATCGGCGTCGAACAGATAGAAGGTGACGCCGCGCAAAAGTTCGCCATCGGGTGAGGCCAGATCGGCATGGATCACCGTCTGGCCGTCCTCGCTGCCCTGCCGCATCCACAGCCCCTCGGCCGACAGCGACAGGATCGACCCGCCGCCGCCCCGCTCGGCCGAAAGCCGGTCGTATTCCTTTGACGTGGCCGCGACCAGCGGGTTCAGCACCGCCACCGCCAGCAGCCCGATGGCCAGCGCCGCGCCCACCGGCGCCACCAGAAACCGCAGCCCCGACCGCCCCGCCGCCCGCACCACGACGAGTTCGGACGATCGTGCAAGGCCCAGGAACAGCGCGATCGACGACAGGATCATCAGCAGGGGCAGGATGCGGTAAAGGGTTTCCGGCACGTTCAGCATGGCCATGTAAAGCGCATCGCCGATGCCGTGGCCGGTGCCGGAGTTCCGCCGCATCTGATCAATCACGTCGATCAGCATCAGGATGCCCATGAAGGCGCCGGTGACTCGGGTGAACATCCACAGGAACCGCCGGGCGATATACAGGCTCAGCGTCATGCCGGCGCCCCCCCGGCGGGAACATGGCTTGGTCGCCCCGCCAGCCACAGAAGCCCGGCCGAAATCAGCGCCCCCGCCAGCGGCGCGGCATAGGCCCAGAGCCAGCCGGTTTCCGCCGCCGACTGCAGCGCCAGATCGGTGGACACGGTGGAAATCGCCTGCACCACGATCAGCCCGGCAATCGCCACCGCGATCTGCCGCCACAGACCGAACCGGCTGAAGGCGCCGATCAGCAGCGCGGCAAAGCCCGTCACCGCCGCCGCCACCGCCAGAAGCGGCTGGGCAAAGCGCGAATGGCCGTCATAGCGCAGCGCCGCCGCGGTCTGCCCGGTCTCTTCGACCACCGCCGGCGCGGCCGCCAGAAGTTCGGCGGTGGAAAGCTCGTCCGCCGTGCGCGCGCCGCGTTCGGCCGCGCCGATCAGGCCCGAGAAATCATAGGTGAAATCGCCGAACCGGGTCAGCGACACCCTCGCCGGCCGGCCTTCGGCGGTCTGGGCCATGCCGTCGAACATCAGAAGCTTCGGCCCGGTTTCGGTGCGCGCAAACAGGGCCTTGCGCGCCGAATAGGTGACGCGGCGGTCGCCGTCGCGCTCATCGGCCAGAAACATGTCCAGAAGCTCGCCCGAGGGCGCAATCTCGCGGATATACAGCGTCAGGCCCGGCGCGGGATGGGTGAACTGGCCTTCGGTCAGGAAACGCGCCGTGACGTTCTGCGAAATCTCGGCCGTGCGTTCGGCCAGTGCCGCGCGGCTGGCCGGCACCAGAACATGCATCAGAATCAGCATCATGCCCGCGACCAGCACGCCAAACACCAGAACCGGCCGCGCCATGCGGAAGGGCGAAAAGCCGGTGGCCTGCATCACCACCAGCTCGCTTTCCTGGGTCAGGCGGTTGGCCACATAGACCGAGGCCGCGAAGGCCGCCATCGGCAGCACCAGCCGGATGACATTGGGCAGGGTCAGCATGGAAAACTCAAGAAACACCAGCGCCGACTGGCCGTCGCCGATCAGCTGGTCAAACAGCCGCACCGCCCGGTTGACCCAATAGACCGCCACCATGACCAGCGCGAAAAAGCCGAAGACCGCCAGCAGCTGCGACAGAAGATATCGGTCGAATCTCGGCAAGCCCCGCAACCCTTTGTCCCGGCGTGAATGGGGCGGACGCTAGCGGAAAAGCCCCGCGGGGGAAAGTCATGTCTGGCAAAGGGCGGGGGCGGGCGCTAGCCTTGGGCAAAACCCCGCGCGGGCCCCCCGCGCCCTGCCGGAGCCTGTCATGTCCCACCCCGTCGCCCTTCAGTTCCAGCCGCTTGCGCTGGAGGATCTTGCCAAGGCCCCGGGCCGTATCGCCCTTCTGGCCGAAGGTGCGGCACCGTCCAGCCCCGCCGCCAAACGGCTGAACCGGGTGATGCGCGGCGGTCTCGCCCGCGCCATGGCGTCCGAGGCCTGGGGCCGGCTGAAACCGGGCGAGGGGATCGAGAT
>JACZKR010000339.1 GCA_014859945.1 Paracoccaceae bacterium
GGCCAGCATCGCCTCGGCGGCCTCGGGGGCGGTGGTGGCCTGACCGCGGGTCAGCAGGTTCGCCTCTTCAAGGTTCACATAGAGCGTCGCGCGCGGATGGCGCATCAGCGGCAAAAGTCGCTCGGCCTTGCCGGGGCTGGCGGGGGCCACCCGCAGGTCGGCGGCGGCGAAAAGGGCCGAGGCGGCGATTTCGGCCAGCAGCGCCTCGGTCAGGTTGCCGTCCAGCGCGATCAGGCCCGGCCAGGGCGCGGCGGCGCTGCCCAGCCGGCCATCGGCCAGCGGGCGCAGGATCTTGTCGCCCGCGGCCTCAAGCGAATGGGCGTCGGCGATGGCGGCGATCAGGCCGTTCGCGCCTTCGACCGCCATATAGCGGTCGGTCGGCAGGTCTTCGGACCGGTAGGCGTGATCCGTCATCAGCCCCAGCCGGGCGCAGGCCGCCGTCAGCTCATCCCCCTCGGGGTCGCGGCCGATGGCGGTCAGGATCGCCGGGCGCAGACCGAACCGCGCCAGCGTCATCGCGATGTTCATCGCCACCCCGCCGGGCAGCCGGGTGATCCGCCCCGGCACGTCCGAGCCCAGCCGCATCGAGGCGGGCGAGCGGCCGATGATGTCCCACAGGACCGAACCGATGCAGAGGATATCCGGTGTCATGCCCGGTTCATCGCCCATGGCAGGGCGCGGCGCAAGGGCAAGCGTGGCGCGGCCGGGGCAGGGGGTGTTGCAATCCCCCGCGATCCCCTCTATACGCGCGGCACTTCACAGGCAGGTGCGGGCCTTCGGGGGAGAAATCCCCGCAGGTCCACCGGTTGGGGGAAACCCTGAGATCACCTGCCAAGGGCAAAACCGGAAAGGATACGGACATGGCTCTTCCCGAGTTCTCCATGCGTCAGCTGCTTGAAGCCGGCGTTCACTACGGCCACCAGACCGCACGCTGGAACCCCCGCATGGGCGAGTTCATCTATGGTGACCGCAACGGCATCCATATCGTTGACCTGACCCAGACCGTCCCGATGCTGGACGCCGCTCTGAAGGTCGTGCGCGACACCGTGGCCAAGGGCGGCCGCATCCTGTTCGTCGGCACCAAGCGTCAGGCGCAAAAGCCGATCGCCGAAGCCGCCGAGAAATGCGCGCAGTACTACATGAACCACCGCTGGCTGGGCGGCACGCTGACCAACTGGAAGACCGTTTCGCAGTCGATCCAGCGCCTGAAGCAGATCGACGAACTGCTGGCGGCCGGCGGCGAAGGCCTGACCAAGAAAGAGCGCCTGAACATGGAACGCGATCAGGCGAAGCTGCAGGCTTCGCTGGGCGGCATCCGTGAGATGGGCGGCACCCCGGACCTGATCTTCATCATCGACGTTGGCAAGGAAGACCTCGCCATCCTCGAAGCGCAGAAGCTGGGCATCCCGGTCGTGGCCGTGGTTGACACCAACTGCTCGCCCAAGGGCGTGGACTACATCATCCCCGGCAACGACGACGCCGCCCGCGCCATCGCGCTCTATTGCGACCTCGTGGCCCGTGCCGCGCTGGACGGCATGTCGGCCCAGCTGGGCGCCGCCGGCGTCGATCTGGGTGCGCTGGAAGCCGCGCCGGAAGAAGAGGCCGTGGCCGAGGCCTGAGCCCCGTCACCTTATTGTCACCCGGCGGGGATAGCCCCTGCCGGGTCACCGATTTCAGGAGACTGACATGACGATCACCGCTCAGATGGTGAAGGAACTGCGCGAATCGACCGGCGCAGGCATGATGGACGCCAAGAAGGCGCTGACCGAAACCGACGGCAACATGGAAGCCGCGGTGGACTGGCTGCGCACCAAGGGCCTGGCGAAAGCCGCCAAGAAGGCCGACCGCGTTGCGGCCGAAGGTCTGATCGGCGTCGCAGTGTCGAACGGCAAGGGCGTTGCCGTCGAGATCAACTCGGAAACCGACTTCGTCGCCAAGAACGCCGATTTCCAGGCGCTGGTCCGTGACGTGGCCAAGGTCGCGCTGGAAACCGGCAACTCGGTTGAGGTGGTCAAGGCCGCCCATCTGAACGGCAAGACCGTCGAAGACGTGATCCAGGAAGCCATCGCCCGCATCGGCGAGAACATGACCTTCCGCCGCCTGCACGTTCTGGAAGGTGACACCGTGGTGTCCTATGTCCACAACGCCGCGACCGAAGGCATGGGCAAGATCGGCGTTCTGGTGGCGCTGAAGGGCGATGCCGACAAGGCCGCCGCGATCGGCAAGCAGTTCGCCATGCACATCGCCGCGACCAACCCGCTGTCGCTGTCGGAAGCGACGCTGGACCCGGTGGTGCTGGAGCGTGAACTGGCCGTGCAGACCGCCAAGGCGCTGGAAGAAAACGCCTCGTCGGCCAAGCCGAAGCCCGATGCGGTGATCCACAACAACATCATCCCGGGCCGGATGAAGCGTTTCCTTGCGGAAAACACGCTTCTGGGTCAGGCCTTCGTGATCAACCCCGACCTGACCGTGGAAGCCGCGGCCAAGGAAGCGGGCGTGGAAATCACCGGCTATGCACGCGTGGCCGTGGGCGAAGGCGTTGAAAAGAAGTCCGAAGACTTCGCCGCCGAAGTGGCCAAGATGGTTCAGGGCTGATCAACGCCTGAACCGCAAAGCTTGGGGGGCCGGTGCGCATCAGCGCCCGGCCCCTTTCCTTTGCGGGTTGCAGAGGGGGCAGGGCACCGATATGTTATGGTATAACATTCAGGAGACCCGCCTTGCACGACAACCGCCTTCCCGTGACGGTGCTTTCCGGCTTCCTTGGCGCCGGCAAGACCACCGTCCTGAACCACGTTCTGAACAACCGCGACGGCCTGCGCGTGGCCGTCATCGTCAATGACATGAGCGAGGTGAACATCGACGCCGATCTGGTGCGCGAGGGCACCGAACTGTCGTGGTCGGAAGAAAAGCTGGTCGAGATGACCAATGGCTGCATCTGCTGCACGCTGCGCGACGACCTGTTGACCGAGGTCGGGCGGCTGGCCGCCGAGGGGCGCTTTGACTACCTGCTGATCGAATCGACCGGGATTGGTGAGCCTTTGCCGGTGGCCGCCACCTTCGATTTCCGCGATGCGGCCGGCCACAGCCTGTCCGACCTTGCGCGGCTGGATACGATGGTGACCGTGGTCGATGCGGTGAACCTGACGCGCGACTTTTCCAGCCATGACTTCCTGTCGGACCGCGGCGAAAGCCTGGGCCCCGACGATGACCGCCGGCTGGTGCAGCTTCTGACCGAGCAGATCGAGTTTGCCGATGTGGTGATCCTGAACAAGGTCTCCGATGCCGGCCCGGCCCGGGCACAGACCGCCCGGCAGATCATCCGGGCGCTGAACCCGGTGGCCGAACTGATCGAGGTGGACCACGGCCGCATCGCGCCGCGTGCCATCCTGAACACCGGCCGCTTCGATTTTGACCGCGCCTCGGAACACCCGCTCTGGGCGCAGGAACTGTACGGCTTTGCCAGCCATGTGCCGGAAACCGAGGAATACGGCATCGCGTCCTTCGTGTTCCGCGCCCGCGCGCCGTTCCATCCGGCGCGGCTGCATGCGGTGCTGAACGGCGATCTGCCGGGGGTGATCCGCGCCAAGGGCCATTTCTGGCTGGCCACCCGGCCGGACTGGGCGGCCGAATTCGCGCTGGCCGGGGCGATGTCTTCGGTGCGGCCCCTGGGGCGGTGGTGGGCGGCGGTGCCGCAAAGCCGCTGGCCCACCCATCCCGAGGGGCTGGCCGAGATCGAGGCGAAATGCCAAACCCCCTGGGGCGACCGCCGGCAAGAGATCGTCTTCATCGGCAGCGGCATGGATGAACCCGCAATCCGCCGCGCGCTGGAGGCGGCGCTGGTAAGCGCAGGCGAAGGGGCAGGGGACTTTGCGCCCGATGGCTGGGCCAGCCTGCCCGACCCGTTCCCGCAATGGGGCGCGCAGGCGGCCTGAGCAAAAAGAAAAGCGGTGCGGTCCTGGGGGCCGCACCGCCTTGCCGCGCCCATGGGGATGAGGACAGGCGGCGAGGTCCGGCCGCCGGCCCGAAATTGGCCGTCAACCGACAGGGAGCGGCGCCGGGGGAACGGCGCCTGAAGATGCGGACGGGCTGTCGTGAAAATGCACGCATCACCCGCCCGCTGTTCCAGGCCGAAGCCACCACTCACGGAACGGGTTCAGACTTTCAGTTTGCGTGCAAACAGGAAAGTCGGGGATTCCCTACCTCGCCGCCGCCAGTTCCGGCGGGCTTTCGGGATCGGGGATGAAGATCAGGTTCATCAGCGCGGCCTTGGCCACCGCCTGCGCCGTGGTATCGACGCTCAGCGCCTCACGCGCCAGCCGCAGGTGCTTTTCGACCATGGCGGGCGAGATATCCATCAGCAGCGCCACGTCTTGCGTGGTCTTGCCGTCGGCCACCCATTCCAGCGCCTCGCGCTGGCGCTGGGTCAGCGGGCGGCGGGCGGTGGGGAAGGGCAGATGGGTCAGCCGAAGATGCATCACATGCGCCAGCGTCATGATCTCATCGCGCTTTTCCGCGAAAATCCGGTCCACCGTCGGCGGATCAAGGCCGGGATCGGCGATCAGCCCCATGGCGCCCTTGGCGCGGGTGGAACTTTCGGGAAAGCTGACGGTGATGCCGGCGACGATGCCCATGGCCAGATTCTGGCGCACCGTCTCGGCCTCTTCGGGTGACAGGCGGCCCTCAAGGAAGGCGGTGCGCACCCAGGACCAGGTGCAGGCGCCGACATTGTTCAGCGTCCAGCGGAAGGCCGGCGTCTTGGAATAAAAGCCGTTGCGGAAGTAGAACTGCGCATAGGCCGGATCGCAGGTGGTCAGGAACAGCGCGTCATCGGGGTCGCCCACGGCCGAGCGCGGGCCGCGGAACAGGGTGAAGCCATAGTTCACCCGGGCGAATCCCAGCCGGGCGAAATGCCCGGTTGCCGTGGCCCAGACCTCGGCGATGGTCTTGCCTTCGGCAATGCGTGTGAGTAGCGACAGCATCTCTGTCACATCCAAACCCTTCCCTTTGCCCGGACGGCGGCCCCCTGAAATAAGGCGGCCGCTTGTCCTCATCCCGCGCCAAGTCTATGCCTTGGCCGCGCGGTCTGTCGAGACCGTTCGGCCGCAGGAGAGGGCGATGTCGGATTCCCATGATGTTGTGATCATTGGCGGGGCGGTGATGGGTGCCGCCTGTGCCTATTGGCTGACCCGGATGCAGCCCGGTCTGCGGGTTCTGGTGGCCGAGCGCGACATCAGCTTTGCCCAGGCCTCGACCGCGCTGTCGGTGGCCTCGATCCGCTCGCAGTTCTCGACGGCGGTGAACGTGGCGATCTCGCGCTTTGGCGTGGATTTCATCCGCAACTTCCCCGAACGGCTGGGGGTCGAGGCCGGGGTGGGCAGCCTGGGACTGAAGGAAAACGGCTATCTTTTCCTGTCTCACAGCGCCGAGGGCGCGACGCTGCTGGCCGAACTGGCCGGGATGCAGCGCGACCTGGGGGCGGCGACCGAGGTCTGGACGCCGGCGCAGGTGCAGGCGCGTTTCCCCTGGCTGAACGTCGATGACCTGTCTGCCGGCAGCTTTGGCCCGCGCGATGAGGGCTGGTTTGACAACATGGGTCTGCTGGCGGGCTTCCGCGCCGCCGCCCGGGCGCAGGGCGCGCGCTTTGTCACCGATGAGGCGGTGGGGCTGGAGATGGCCGGGGGCAGGGTGACCGGCGTGCATCTGGCG
>JACZKR010000340.1 GCA_014859945.1 Paracoccaceae bacterium
GTTCGGGCGGCCCCTCGGCCGGGGACCGCCTGTTCGCCTGGCTGCGCGAGAACTGGGTTTACGCCGTTGCCGCCGCCTCGCTGGCGCTGGCGGGCATCTTCTTTGTGCAATACGGCATTGAGAACGGGCTTCTGCCGCCGACCGCCCGCGTCGCCGCAGCGCTGATCTTCGGTCTGGCGCTGGTCGGCGCCGGTGAATGGCTGCGCCGTCGTCATGGTGACGGGGAAGATGTGGCGACGGCCTACCTTCCTTCCGTCTTTTCGGGGGCCGGAATCGTATCAATCTTCGCGGCCATCGTCGCGGCGCGGCAGCTTTACGGGCTGATCGGGGCCGAGACCGCCTTTGGCGGGCTGATGGTCACCGCCGCCGGCGCCGTGGCGCTGGGCTGGTTTTCAGGCCCGCTGCTGGTGGTCGTGGGGCTGGTGGGTGCCGCGCTGACGCCCTTTGTCGTCGGCGGCAGCGGGGCGGGGCCGTGGCTTTATGCCCATTACGCGCTGATCGGCGCCGTCGGTCTGGCGGTGGACAAGGTGCGCGGCTGGCGCTGGCTTTCGGTTCTGGCGCTGGTGCTGGCCTATCTGGGCGCCTGGCCGATGCAGGCCTCGGGCGCCGGCGTGCCGGGGCTGCTGGTCTTCCTGGCGCTTATGCCGGTTCTGACGGTGGTGCTGACGGGCTTCGCGCTGATCCCCACCCATGCCGGGCCCAGCCTGACCGAAAGCCTGCTGGCGCGCGGCACGGTGCGCCCGAACGTGGCGGTGCGGCTGGCCCATGGGGCGATGCTGGTTTCCACCCTTGGCCTGATGGCGCAAGAGGGCACGGCGGCCGAGGCGATGCTGGCCTTCGCGCTGCTGGCCGGGCTGGCGGTGCTGATCCTTCTCTGGGCCGACCGGGCCGAGGGCCTGGGCGATCTGGCGCTGTGGCCGGCTTTGGGCCTTCTGGGCCGGCTGGTGGCCGAGGTCGGCAGCTGGGGCGGGCTTTACGATGCCTTCCGCGCCGATGAGATCGCCCTGCGCGCGCCCGAGGTGCCGCCCTCGGGCACGGCGACCATCCTTCTGGCCATGGC
>JACZKR010000341.1 GCA_014859945.1 Paracoccaceae bacterium
CCCCTTACCCCTTCAGGGGCCAAGGCGGTGCCGTGGTGGACAAGCCCCGGTTCGAAGACGGCAAGGTCTGGATCAACCCCACCCAGTATTTCGACAATGCGCCCGAAGTGTCCTGGACCTTCTACATCGGCGGCTACCAACCCGCCCAGAAATGGCTGAAAGACCGCAAGGGCCGCGCCCTCAGCTTCGATGACGTGAAGCACTACCAGCGCATCCTGAAAATCCTGTCCGAAACCGACCGGATCATGCAGACGGTCACGATGACTTTGGAGTCAGCATGAAACGCGGCGCCCTGCTCTTGGCCGTGATCGGCCTGTGCGGCCCTGCGGCCGGGCAGAGCTTTCAATGCAGGATCGGACAGGACCCGGCCTGCCTGAACTGGGGCGACACCGTCTGTTCAAGCGGCGGCAAGTGTGTGAGTGAAAGCGCCGCCTGCTTTGACGCCTACCAGTGCGACTACAAGGGCTTTGCCTGCAGGTCAGACGTGGACCAGTGCATTGAAGCGCATGACAGGATCGCACAGGACTACAACGCGCTACTGGCAGACTACGAAACGCTGCGCAGCGCAGGTCAGCAACTGGCCGAGTCGCATGACGTCCTGCAACGCAATCTTGAAGACCTCAGGCGCAAGGTCCGCGAACTTGAAGACACCCGAGCCGAGACAGAGGCCTGCCTTGCAATGGCACAGTCCGTCAAAGACGCGAAGCTCTGCGCTTACTAAGGCAAGGCCAAGCACTTCAATATTGTTGGGCGCTTTGATGGGCGCCGATTACGGCACCAAGGAAAATCTTTTATTTTCAATGGTATATGGCGGACAGTGAGGGATTCGAACCCTCGAGACGGTTCCCCGCCTACACACTTTCCAGGCGTGCGCCTTCGACCACTCGGCCAACTGTCCGTGGCGGGGTGTTTAGCTTGTGGCTGCGGGGCAAGGCAAGGGGGCGGCGGAAGAAATCGCGGGCGGCGGGCCTTTGCGCCGCCGCTTCCTGGGCCTTCAGGCCAAGGCCAGCGTCACCCGGCGGTTCTGGCGGCCCTTTTTCTCGATCTTGCCGATCTCGACGCGGCCGATCTCGGCGGTGCGGGCGACATGAGTGCCGCCGCAGGGCTGCAGGTCGATCTGCCCGGCCCCCTGCCCGATCCGCACCAGCCGCACCCTGCCCTGCCCGGTGGGCGGCATCACCGACATGGTCTTGACCAGACCGGGGTTCGCCGCCAGTTCCTCATCGGTGATCCAGTCGTCGGTCACCGCCAGATCGCGGCCGATCAGCGCGTTCAGCGCCGCCTCCAGCGCCGGCACATCGGCCGGCGGTTCGGGCATGTCGAAATCCAGCCGCCCGCGCTCTGCCCCGATCTGGCCGCCGGTCACCGGCAGCGGGATGACCACCGACAACAGGTGCAGCGCGGTATGCACGCGCATGTGGCGGTGGCGGCGGTCCCAGTCGATGCGCTGGGTCAGGGGCGCGCCCACCGGCGGCAGCGCCAGAGGCTCGGCCGGAACAAGGGCGATGCCGCCGCCTTCCACCTTGACCGCCGTGGCGATGGCCAGCCGGCCGCCGTCCCACTGAATCTGCCCGCTGTCGCCCGGCTGGCCGCCGCCGGTGGCGTAGAAGACCGAGCGGTCCACCACGATGCCGCCTTCGGGGGTGTGGGCGGTCACCCGGGCCTCGGCCTGACGCAGGTAGGCATCGGCGCGGAACAGCAGTTCGGTCGTCATGCGGGGCTATCCTCGGGCGGGGCCGGGTTGCGCAGCGCGCGGCCCAGTTCTTCGGCATTGCGGACATAGATCTCGGTCTGCGCGAAGGGAATCTCGATCCCTTCGGCGGCAAAACGCTCGACGATCTGGTGGTTGATCTCGGTGCGCACGTTGATCGAGAAGTTCACGTCGCGCAGGATCACCCGGACTTCGAAATTCATCGAGTCGGCGCCGAAGCCCATGAAGGCGATCATCGGCGGCGGGTTGAGGATGACCAGCGGCTGCGCCTCGGCAATCTCGCGCAGGACACGCTCGACCTTGCGGGTATCGGAGCCGAAGGCCACCCCCACCGGCACGATCAGCCGGCCCGACCGGTTGAAGCGCGTCCAGTTCGTCACGCGGCCGGTGATCAGATCCGAGTTCGGCACGATCACGTCCGAGCGGTCAAAGGTCTGAATCCGCGTCGCCCGCACCGAGATGGCCTTGACGATGCCCTGGGTGCCGCCGACCTCGATCCAGTCGCCCTCACTGATCGGGCGCTCGATCAGCAGGATCACGCCCGAGACGAAGTTCGAAATCACCGTCTGCATGCCGAAGCCGATGCCCAGCGACAGGGCGCCGGCGACGATGGCAAGGCCGGCCAGGTTGATGCCGGCGGCGTTGATGGCGATCAGGCCGGCCAGGATGATCCCGGCATAGCCCACGCCCGACACCACGGCATTCTGCCCGCCCGGGTCCAGCGAGGTGCGCGGCAGGATCGAGGATTTGAGCCCGCCCTGAAACATCCGCGTCAGCCCGTAGCCGATGGCAAAGACCAGCGCCAGGATCAGGAAGTTCGAAGGCGAGATGCGGGTATCGCCGATCGAAAAGCCTTCGCCGACGCGGTTCCACAACTCGGCCAGATCGGCCTCGCGCGCGCCCCAGATCAGCGCGAACAGCGGCGCCGAGGCGATGACGACGGCGAAATTCGCCAGCACCGGTATCAGCGCCTCGCCCGGGTCGCCGTCATGGCGGGTGACAAGGGCGTAGATATCCTCGATCAGGTCCTGCAGGATCAGGATCAGCCCGATCAGCGCCAGGCTGTAGATCGCCGGATAGATCAGCGCGGCCGAGGCCTGCACATAGCCGATGGCGCCGGCCAGCGGCCCGACCACGCCGGCCAGCATCACGCCCCGCGCCAGCAGCGCCAGAAGGCGGTTGCCGTAGCTCAGGCTGTCGGCCTCACGCGCGGTGTTCTCGGCATGGCGGCGCAGAAGCTGGCCCATGCGGAACAGCAGAAGCCCCGCCACCGCCAGCCCAGGGTATGAGGTGACGGCGGTGGTGCCTTCAGAATAGGCCTGCGCGTCCATGGCGGCAAAGCGCAGCTGATCGACGCCGATCAGCAGCCCCATCAGCACCGCGTTATAGCGCGCCTCGGCCCGCCGTTCGGCCGATAGGTTCAAAGGCCCGGCGGCCAGCCCGCGCGGAAAGACCCGGCCGGCGAGCCATGCCCCCACGATCACCGGCAGCGCGATCTGCGGCAGGGTCGCCACGATCTGCGCGCCGATCACCCCGGTCATCGAGCTGACCTCAAGCGCCGCCGCCAGAAGGATCACCCCCAGCGTCGGCAGGACCACCTCGCCCAGCGACAGCAACAGCGCCCAGATGCGCCGGCCCCGCGCCGAGGCGCCGTCCTGCAGCCGCTGCGCCCAGCGCCCCACCCATTTGCGGGCAAAGACGATCAGCCCCAGCGCCACCACCCCCAGCAGAAGGATGATCGGCAGGTTGCGTTCCAGCGCGTTGCGGGCGATGCGGTTTGCCCAGCGGTCCTGGGTTTCCTCCCACAGCCGCACGCCGGTATCCGTCAGCGCGATCACCGCCTCGGGCCAGTTGGCGGGGTTCAGCGGCGCGGGCCACAGCGTCAGCAGTTCAGCCGTCTGGCGGTCGCGCAGAACGCGGTCAATTTCCTTGATCAGCCCGTCGGCGCGGCTATAGGCCTCTTCCGCGGTGATGGCGGGGGCCTGCAGCTTGACCAGTTGCTCGGTCAGTTCGCTGCGGCGGCGGGCGATCTCATCGGCCTCGGTCGCGCCCTCGGCCGGCGCCGGGCCAAGCGCGGCGATCTGGGTGCGCAGGGTGGCGATGCGCGCGGCATTGGTGTTTTCGGCCAGCTGGAAGGCCGAACGCCAGTCCACCAGCTGCGCCCGCAGATGATCCAGCACGACCGAGGTGCTGTCGGGATCGGCGATGGTATCCTCGGCCCGGGCGGCGATGGCATCCCAGGCGGCATAATCCAGCGTCGCGGTGGTGCCGCGGTCTTCTTCGGTTGCCGGGCGGCCGTTGACGGCGGGGCCTTCGGGCGCATCGGCCTGCACCAGCGGATCGG